>NZ_JBIMQP010000007.1:0-264680 GCF_043945315.1 Enterobacter cloacae complex sp. 2024EL-00227 | reverse complement strand
CCTGGCGGCTTTAGCGCGGTGGTCCCACCTGACCCCATGCCGAACTCAGAAGTGAAACGCCGTAGCGCCGATGGTAGTGTGGGGTCTCCCCATGTGAGAGTAGGGAACTGCCAGGCATCAAATTTAGCGTGCTGATATGGCTCAGTTGGTAGAGCGCACCCTTGGTAAGGGTGAGGTCCCCAGTTCGACTCTGGGTATCAGCACCACTTTATACTTAGGTTAAAGTTCGGCAAGAAGTAAAAGAATTTGTCTGGCGGCTTTAGCGCGGTGGTCCCACCTGACCCCATGCCGAACTCAGAAGTGAAACGCCGTAGCGCCGATGGTAGTGTGGGGTCTCCCCATGTGAGAGTAGGGAACTGCCAGACATCAAATAAGTGAGAAGGCCATCCGAAAGGATGGCCTTTTTGCGTTATGATTCTCGTGAAAACGGTAGGCCCGGTAAGCGCAGCGTCACCGGGCAAAAAGATCTGATTAATGAATCACCTGCGACAGGAATGCGCGCGTACGTTCTGACTTCGGATGCGCAAAGAACTCATCCGGCGGCGCCTGCTCAACAATCTCCCCACGATCCATAAAGATCACCCGGTCAGCCACGGTTCGCGCGAACCCCATCTCATGCGTGACACACAGCATGGTCATGCCGGATTGTGCCAGTCCAATCATGGTATCCAGAACCTCCTTCACCATTTCCGGATCGAGGGCTGATGTCGGTTCATCAAACAGCATAATTTTCGGTTTCATACACAGTGAACGGGCGATAGCCACACGCTGCTGCTGTCCACCCGATATCTGACCGGGAAACTTATTGGCATGCTCTGCGATACGTACACGCTCCAGATAGTGCATTGCCAACGCCTCGGCTTCCTTTTTCGGCATCTTTCGTACCCAAATCGGTGCGAGCGTACAGTTCTGCAGAACGGTCAGGTGCGGAAAAAGATTAAAGTGCTGAAATACCATTCCCACTTCCTGACGCACGCGTTCGATATTGCGGATATCTTCATTCAGCTCGATACCATCAACCACGATGCGTCCTTGCTGATGCTCTTCAAGGTGGTTAATACAGCGAATGGTTGTGGATTTCCCGGAGCCGGACGGGCCGCACAGGACGATGCGCTCTCCTTGCTTGACCTTAAGATTAATATCCTTCAGGACATGAAACTGTCCGTACCATTTGTTCACGTCTTCCAGCGTAATCATCGCGTCGGCGGGTGTCATAGTTATTTGGCTCATATTTTCCTCAGTGCGGTGTACGCCCGGTGTTAAAGCGCTTTTCCAGATGCTGGCTGTAGCGCGACATGCTAAAACAAAAGATCCAGTAGATTAGGGCAGCAAAGACATATCCTTCGGTGGACATACCCAGCCAGACAGGGTCAACGGTTGCCTGTTGTACGCTGCTAAAGAGATCGAACAATCCGATGATGATCACCAGGCTGGTATCCTTGAAGAGGGCAATGATCGTGTTGACCAGGCCCGGGATGACCAGCTTGAGTGCTTGTGGAAGAATCACCAGTCCCTGCGTTTTCCAGTAACCGAGAGCCAGTGATTCCGCCGCTTCGTACTGGCCTTTAGGCAACGCCTGCAGACCACCGCGCACAACTTCAGCGACATAGGCGGACTGGAAGAGAATCACCCCGACCAGGGCACGAATTAGTTTGTCGATCGTTGTCCCTTCTGCCATAAACAGCGGCAGCATGACTGACGACATAAAGAGAACGGTAATAAGCGGCACGCCGCGCCAGAACTCAATGAAGATAACGGAGAGCACGCGAACGATCGGCATTTTTGAACGCCGTCCGAGGGCAAGTAAAATCCCCCACGGCAGAGCACCGGCTATTCCCACTGACGCGATAATCAACGTCAGCGTCAGTCCGCCCCACTGGCGTGTTTCAACGCGTTCCAGCCTCAGAAAACCGCCATACAAGAGCACCCAGACAATAATTGGATAAACCACCGCCCAGACGGCAATATAGCGTCCACGATGAGGCAGCTTTTTCCAGAACATGACTGCGACAGAGAGCAGGCCTATAACCAGCGCCAGATTAATCCGCCAGCGCTGTTCGTGGGGATACAATCCATACATGAACTGACCGAAACGTTCATGAATAAACACCCAGCAGGCACCGGCTTTTGTACAGTCAGCTCGGGTTGAACCGACCCAGTTGGCCTGTAAAAACGCCCAGTTCAGCAGGGGAGGAATCAATTCCCACATGAGCCACAGGCAGACAATCGTCAGCAGGCTGTTACTCCAGCTGGAGAACAGATTCTTTCGCGCCCAGAGAATGAAACGTCCACCTGTCGAGTTGGCAGGGCGCGAGGCGTGCGACAGTATTGCTTTTGTCATCATAGATCCTTAGCGCTCGACCAGTGCTATACGACGGTTATAGAGGTTCATCAGCAGTGAAATTACCAGGCTGATGATGAGATAGACAGACATGGTGATGGCTATGGTTTCAATGGCTTGTCCGGTCTGGTTAAGCACGGTTCCGGCGAAGAGTGAAACCATATCCGGGTAACCAATAGCGGCGGCCAGCGACGAGTTTTTGACGATGTTAAGATACTGGCTGGTCAGAGGCGGAATGATGACCCGCAACGCCTGCGGAATAATGACCTGGCGAAGCGTCACCGTATGCGGTAATCCTAATGAGCGTGCCGCTTCGTGTTGCCCGTGCGGGACGGCCTGGATCCCGGCACGAATAATCTCAGCGATAAAGGCTGAGGTATAAATCGATAGCGCCAATGTCAGGGCCGCCAGCTCAGGAATTAACACCATTCCCCCCTGGAAGTTAAAGCCTCGCAGATGGGGAACATCCCAGTGCAACGCGGCGCCAAACAGCCAGTGTGCCACTAGTGGCAGGCTAACGATCAGGATGACTGCGGTGGGCCAGGTTCTACGAAGCTGACCGGTTTTGATCTGATGCTTGCGGTTAAAACGGAATACCCCAGCGGAGAGGGCAAGCGCTATCACAATTGCGCCGATGAAAGCATACAGTCCTTCGCCCGGCTGAGGAGAAGGAATGGACAACCCACGGTTACTCAGGAAAAACAGCTCAAACGCGTCGACGGCCTGACGGGGACCAGGAAGGTTACGCAGTACGGCGAAATACCAGAAGAAGATCTGCAGCAGCGGGGGGATATTGCGGAACGTCTCGATATAAACCGTCGACAGCTTCCGCAGGAGCCAGTTTTCAGAAAGACGCGCCAGGCCAATAAAGAAGCCCAGTATCGACGCGAAGACGATACAAAGCGCCGATACCAACAGCGTATTCAGTAAACCGACCACGAATACGCGTCCGTACGTGTCACCTTCCTGGTAATCAATAAGATGCTGAACAATGCCAAAGCCCGCGCTGCGATCCAAAAACGCAAAACCGGAGGTAATGCCGCGATTGTTCAGGTTGGTGATGGTGTTGTGGATGAGATACACGGCGATGAGAACAACCGCAACAATAGCAATAATCTGGAATAGCCAGGCGCGGACCGCGGGATGAGAAAAGGATAGCGATCCTTTTACGGCTGAGCGGCGATGGGACATAAAGAAACCTCAGTAACCATGACTCTGGAGTGGGCACTGCATGAGCAGTGCCCGTTACAGCTATGACTTAACGTACTGGTGGCGCGTACTGAATACCGCCGTTGTTCCAGAGATTGTTCTGGCCGCGTTTAATCTTCAGCGGGCTTTCCGATCCCACGTTGCGTTCAAAGATCTCAGAGTAGTTGCCCACCTGTTTGATGATGTTGTAAGCCCATTTATTATCCAGCTTCAGATCTTTGCCGAAATCACCTTCTTTACCGAGCAGGTGCGCCATATCCGGGTTAGATGGATTAGCCGCTTTCTCATCCACGTTTTTCGAGTTGATGCCCATCTCTTCTGCGTTCAGCATGGCAAACAGCGTCCAGCGAACAATAGAGAACCAGTCTTCATCGCCGCGACGAACGACAGGGCCGAGAGGTTCTTTGGAGATCACTTCAGGCAGGACAATCCACTCTGCCGGATTGCTCAGCTTAATGCGTAAGGCATACAGCTGTGACTGGTCAGAGGCCAGCGTGTCGCAACGGCCGGATTCCAGCGCTTTAGCCGACTCATCCGAGCGGTCAAATGTCACTGGCGTGTATTTCATGTTATTTGCTTTGAAATAATCGGCGACATTCAGCTCGGTATCGGTGCCCGCCTGAATACAAACAGTCGCACCATCCAGCTCTTTGGCGCTTTTCAGGCCTGCTTTATTGTGGGTCAGGAAGCCGATCCCGTCATAATAGGTCACGCCCGTAAATGACATCCCCATACCCGCGTCGCGGGAGGAGGTCCAGGTGGTATTACGGGAGAGCATGTCAACCTCGCCGGACTGCAGTGCCGTAAAGCGTTCTTTTGCCGTCAGCGGGGTATATTTTACCTTGCTGTCATCGCCAAAAACGGCGGCGGCAACACCACGGCAGACATCTACATCAATACCGGTAAATTTGCCGTTCGCATCGGCATAAGAGAAGCCAGGCAAACCGTCACTGATACCACATTGAACAAAACCTTTCTTTTTAACGGCATCCAGTGTCGTTCCCGCATGGGCTTGACCGGCTACGGCAAACATCAAGCCTGCAGCGGCCAGGCTGGCTATCATCGTCTTTTTCATAATGCTTCCTGTGTGGCGAAATTTATCGTTATAGAGGCGTTTTTTAAACGCTTTACCTGTCTGTGGCTTTGGCCAACGTTTATAAAGCAAACGTAATGCCAGTTTTGCGTTCGGCAAAATAAGAGATGAGTGAACGCTTAATGCTGAGTGTAGACAGGCTTAAATAAAACGAGCGCCCTGAAACGGTGCGAAATTACAACCTGTGCCACAAATTGGAGCAAAAGTTTTGAGGCGCGCCAGAAAAAAGAAGAGATAGTTTCCAGAGTGAATATTGGCAGGATATTCAATAATATTAATGTGTGAAAATCATCACAATAGAACAGGTAATTTAAAAAAGTGTACGAAAAAGATGTGACTGGCTTCAGGCTGAAATGAAAGGTACGAATAAATACGGGGCTATTTTTTTACTTCTTTGAAAATAGTGCACTGATTAAAAGCAAAAGCGCGGCCAGAGCCGCGCTTTCTTAACTGATGTTACTTCGTCAGGGCAACAATACCCAGCGTCAAGCCCGCCACTGCGGCAGCGCCGCCAGCGATCGCACCTGCTGTTTCCCAGTTGTCCTGGGTGGTGCCTTTCATACAGGTATTGGTATGAACCAGTCGGCCCTGGTCGTCGTAAACCGGTACACATGGAGAGTCGTGCGCGCAACCAGCAAGCAGCGCAGCGAGTAGTGCAACGGAAATGAATCTTTTCATGATGTTACCTCAGTATTATTTCTCGTCCGCTATAAAGCCAGGAGGGCAATTAACGAACTGGAGGTTATTTTACCACCGGGGTAAGTCCGCGTTACACGAGGAATAATCTCAAATTATGTAGTTTGTAAAAATCGTGGAGAAAAATCGATTTCCGGACGAATTAATGGAGACATTATGAAGGGGTAAGAGAGTATTTTTACTTAATGCAAATCACTGTATTTTTAACATGGCTTTTGCTTAATGCCTAATTCATTGTTTATGTTAAAAATAAAAAAGGCACCAGAGGTGCCTTTTTAGGGAAATGTTAATCTTTATGGCGGGTAAAGCGTCGACGAACAACCACAAAGAAGACGGGCACGAAGAAAATCGCCAGAAGCGTTGCGGAAAGCATTCCCCCCATCACACCCGTACCGACGGCGTTTTGCGCACCGCTCCCGGCTCCGGTACTGATCACCAGCGGCATGACGCCAAGGATAAAGGCCAGGGAGGTCATCAGGATCGGTCGAAGGCGCATCCTTGACGCTTCAAGCGTAGCTTCAATGATGCCTTTACCTTCTTTCTCCATCAGGTCTTTAGCAAATTCGACGATCAGGATGGCGTTTTTCGCCGACAGACCAATTGTGGTCAGCAGGCCGACCTGGAAATAGACGTCATTGTTTAACCCGCGCAGCGAGGCTGCGAGAAGGGCCCCGATGACCCCCAACGGCACAACCAGCATAACGGAGAACGGAATGGACCAGCTTTCATACAGCGCTGCCAGACACAGGAACACCACGATCAGTGAAATGGCGTACAGTGCAGGCGCCTGGTTACCCGAAAGTCGCTCCTGGTAAGACATTCCCGTCCAGTCATAACCAATGCCGGAAGGCAATTTTGCCGCGAGGCTTTCCATCATAGCCATGGCCTCACCGGTACTTTTACCCGGGGCTGATTCGCCGAGGATCTCCATCGAAGGCATTCCGTTGTAGCGCTCCAGACGAGGTGAACCATAAACCCAGTGAGCGTTGCTAAAGGCTGAGAACGGCACCATTTCCCCGTTCGCGCTGCGCACATAAAGGTTGTTAATATCCCCTGGCAACATACGGAATTTCGCGTCGGCCTGTACATAGACTTTTTTCACGCGGCCATGATCGATAAAGTCATTCACATAGGTGCCCCCTAAGGCCGTCGAAATCGTCTGGTTGACGTCAGAAAGACTGACGCCCAGCGCCTGTGCTTTCTCCTGATCGACATCCAGTTTGAACTGAGGCGTATCTTCAAGACCGTTAGGACGCACGCGCACCAGCAGATCAGGGTGCTCTTTCACCATGCCGAGCAGCTGGTTACGCGCCTGCGTCAGCTGGGTATGCCCCAGGTTTGCCTGATCGATAAGTTCAAAGTCGAAGCCCGTTGCGGTACCTAACTCAATAATAGCGGGCAGGTTAAACGGGAATACAAGGCCGTCTTTAATCTGACTGAAAGCTTTTGTCGCGCGACCCACAATGGCTTCAACGCCATTTTCCGCCCCAGGACGCTCTTCCCAGGGCTTCAGGCTGATGAAGGCAATACCGGAGTTCTGACCCTGGCCGCTAAAGCTAAAGCCGTTTACGGTAAAGACGGATTCAACATTTGCTTTCTCTTTGTTCAGGTAGTAGTCCTGAACCTGGTCGAGAACCTGCTGAGTACGCGTCTGGGTTGCCCCCGCCGGGAGCTGAACCATCGTCATAAACACCCCCTGATCCTCTTCGGGGAGGAAGGAGGTCGGTAAGCGCAGGAAGAGCACCGCCATTCCACCGACAATAATGACGTACACCAACAGATAGCGTCCGGTCTTGCGCAAGATACCGCTCACGCTGTTACTGTAGTGCTCAACGCTCTTATCAAAGAGCGCATTAAACCAGCCGAAGAAACCCCCTTTTTTGTCATGATGATCCGCTGATACAGGCTTAAGCAACGTTGCACAGAGCGCTGGCGTCAGGATTAGCGCAACCAGTACTGACAATGCCATAGCGGAAACGATGGTCAGCGAGAACTGGCGATAGATCGCCCCCGTCGAGCCGCCAAAAAAGGCCATCGGGATAAAGACCGCCGAGAGCACCATGGCGATCCCCACCAGTGCCCCCTGGATCTGTCCCATCGATTTCTGCGTAGCCTCTTTCGGCGGCAGCTTGTCCTCGACCATGACGCGTTCAACGTTCTCAACGACCACGATAGCGTCATCAACCAGCAGACCTATCGCCAGCACCATGCCGAACATTGTCAGGGTATTGATGGAGAAACCGAACGCCGCCAGAACCGCGAAGGTACCCAGCAGAACGACCGGAACCGCGATAGTCGGGATGAGCGTTGCCCGCAGGTTTTGCAGGAACAAGTACATAACCAGGAAGACGAGAATAATCGCTTCAAACAGGGTCTTCACCACTTCGTGGATGGAGATTTTCACAAACGGTGTGGTGTCATAGGGGTAGACGACTTTTAGCCCCTGCGGGAAGAACGGCTGCAGTTGTGCCAGCTTGCTCTTGATGGCTGCCGCTGTATCCAGCGCATTTGCCCCTGTTGCCAGCTTAATCCCCAGGCCGGTTGCCGCCTGCCCGTTGATTTTTGTCACCATGTTGTAGTTTTCGCCACCCAGTTCAATGCGAGCCACATCCTTCAGATGCACCATCGAGCCGTCCTGGTTCACCTTGAGCGTCACGCGGCCAAACTCTTCCGGTGATTTCAGGCGGGTTTGCGCGATGATCGAGGCATTCAGCTGCTGTCCTGGGATGGATGGCGTCCCGCCCAACTGGCCTGCCGCTATCTGGTCGTTCTGCGTTTTCAGCTGGTTGATAATATCCAGCGGCGTCAGCTGGTATTTGTTCATCGCATTGCTGTCGAGCCAGATACGCATCGCATACTGGGCACCGAACAGCTGCACGTCTCCGACCCCAGACGTTCGGCTGATGGCATCTTTGACGTTCGAGGCAACATAGTCGGAGATGTCATTCTGCGTGAGGTTTTTGTTGTCTGAAACAAAACCGGCGACCAGCAGGAAGCTACTGCTGGACTTCTCAACGCCAATCCCTTGCTGCTGCACCTCTTGCGGCAGCAGCGGCATGGCGAGCTGCAGCTTGTTCTGCACCTGCACCTGGGCGATGTCCGGATCGGTTCCGGACTCGAAGGTCAGGGTGATGGTGACGTTACCCGCTGAATCGCTGGTGGAGGACATATACATCAGGTTATCGATACCGTTCATGTTCTGCTCGATAACCTGGGTCACGGTATCCTGCACTGTTTGAGCATCTGCTCCCGGGTAGGTCGCGGATATCGCCACGGCGGGAGGCGCAATGGTTGGATACTGTGCGACGGGAAGTTTGAGAATGGCCAGCCCACCAGCAATCATCAAAATGATGGCAAGTACCCAGGCGAAAACCGGTCTCTGAATAAAGAAATTAGCCATGTCGTCGTCCCTTAACTGGCTGGAGCGGTGGTGGTATCAGGCGTGGCGACGACGGTTACGCCCGGTCTGACCTTTTGTAGCCCGCTAACAATCACGCGGTCACCGTTTTTCAGCCCTTCCGTCACCAGCCAGCGGTCGCCAATCGCCTGAGGCGCAACGACGGTGCGAGACTCAACCTGATTTTTATCGTTCACCACCATCACGGTGGCATCGCCTCGCGGCGTACGAGTCACGCCTTGCTGGGGAACCAGAATCGCATCCGGCTGCGTACCTTCATCAATCCGGGCGCGAACGAACATACCCGGTAACAGCAGATGTTGAGGATTCGGGAAAATGGCGCGCAGGGTAATCGAGCCGGTACTTTGATCCACCGTGACGTCTGAGAACTGCAATGTGCCTTTCAGCGGATAGGGCTGCCCGTTCTCCATCAGTAGCTCAACGCTGCTGGCGGTATCGCCTTTTTGCAGGCTCGTCTGCTTCAGGCGCAAAAAATCATTACTGGACTGGGTGACATCGACATACATCGGATCAAGCTGCTGAACCGTTGCCAGCGCCGCTGCCTGCCCGTTGGTGACCAGCGTCCCTTCCGTTACGCTGGATTTGCCTATGCGACCATCAACGGGCGATGTCACTTTGGTATAGGCAAGGTTGATGCGCGCGCTTTCAACGCCCGCTTTGGCGGCGACGACGCTGGCGTCTGCCTGCTGGGCCGTGGCCACGGCCTGGTCATACTCCTGCTTGCTGACATACTGTGTACCGACCAGCGGGAGATAACGTTTCACCGTCAGGTGAGCAATATTGGCCGCCGCCTGGGCCTTCGCCAGCTCGCCTTTGGCGTTGTCGTAAGCCGCCTGATAGGTTGCAGGATCAATCTGGTAAAGCGAATCTCCAGCTTTTACATCGCTGCCCTCCGTGAAGTTGCGACGCAGGATAATACCGCTAACCTGCGGACGAACCTCTGCAACGCGGAACGCATCTGTTCTGCCCGGGAGTTCAGTGGTGACAGCCAGCGGTGCGCTTTTCACAATATGCACAGTGACCTGGGGAGCCTGCGGATGTTGTTGTTGGTTTTCCTGGCCATCGCATCCTGAGAGCAGCACAGCGCAGACAATGAAACCGGCTAAGGGTAAGCGTCTGAAATGATTCGTCATTACTGTTCCTTTAAATACCCGGTAACCGATATTTAGCGTGAATCGGTAGCAGGGGCAGCGGGATAAAAAAATAAAATGTAGCTGCGTATAATAATGAGGGTATTTAATGTTTTTTAATTTATAAGTGCGAATGGCAAGGTCTGAGCAGAAAAATCAGAATCAGACTCGGTTTATTTCTCTGTCTTCTTCCGGCAAGCTAATCAGTTAAATAGCGCTTAATGTGCCTCATTTATTCATGGCATGAATTTAAACTTAAATATGTATTTAGCTAAACTATAAATTAAGAAGATTGACTTTTTTTGTGCAAAACTAAAACGGGAATTGGTGAATACTTTCGTTCTCCTGACCTGTGTTACGTATAAACTTTGTGAGTAGCGAGTCGTTGTCTATGGCGCGGAAAAAGAAAGAAGAAGCTCAACAAACCCGGCAGCAGTTGATTGAGGCGGCTATCGGGCAGTTTGCGACGCGTGGCGTAGCCAACACGACGCTGACGGACATCGCGGATGCTGCAAATGTGACGCGCGGTGCAATCTATTGGCACTTCACCAGTAAAGCTGAAATATTTAATGCCATCTGGGAGCAGCAATTACCGCTTCGCGACATTATTCGCGACAGGCTTTCCCTTTCCGAAGGTGATGATCCATTGTTAATACTTCGTGAGCAATTTATTACTGCGTTGCAGTATATTGCGCGTGAGCCTCGACAATGTGCACTTTTACAAATTCTGTATCATAAATGTGAATTTAGCAGTGACATGATTTCAGAGAGAGACATCAGAAAACGGATTGGATTCAATTATGACACGCTGCGTGCCTCGCTGGAGGCCTGTATTTCACGTAACATCATTTCGCCAAAGGTAAATGTTGATCTGACCTTGATCGTATTCCACGGCTTTTTTAGCGGAATAATTAAAAACTGGTTAATGAATAACGAAAGTTTCAATCTTTATCAGCAGGCGCCCGCCCTGGTCGATAGCATTCTGGCGACACTCCCTGTCATTCGCGTATCGCCTCATGATGATGCTTACAGCCCTGCGCCAGGTAGCATCTCCCCTCGCGCACAAAGCGCCTCTATGGTTTGCGCGCTGACGGGTTTACCTAACAGATAACCCTGAAGGGTGTTGCAGCCCAACTCGGTCAAAAAGGCCTGCTGTGCTTCGGTTTCTACGCCTTCAGCCACGACTTTCAGATTGAGTGTTTTGGCGAGGGCCACAATCGCGGAGACAATGGTGGCATCCTCGCTTTCTCCGCTGAGCTCTTTCACGAACGCCCTGTCGATTTTCAATTCACAGGCGGGTAAGCGCTTGAGGTACAGCAGGCTTGAATAGCCGGTGCCAAAATCATCAATGGAGGCCTTTACGCCCGCTTCCGTCAGCTCTGTCAGCACCCGTACACTTTCATCCGGGTTGCTCATGGCCGTGGTTTCCGTCACCTCCAGGATCAACATTTCTGGTGGCACATGATGAAGTGCCAGGCAGTTGAGAACCGTGTTGACCAGCGAAGGCTGTTCAAACTGCAGCGTCGACAGGTTTACCGCCATTGACCAGCTTTGATGTCCCTGAAGATGCCATTCACGCAGCTGGCGACAGGCTTCATTAATTACCCAGTTGCCGATAGGGATAATCAGCCCCGTTTTTTCCGCCAGCGGCAGGAAAAGGTCCGGGGTCAGTAACCCCTGCTTAGGATGCTGCCAGCGCAATAACGCCTCAAATCCAAGGAGAGGGCCGGCGGGGGCGTGAAATTTTGGCTGATACAGCAGGCGGAGCTCATTGCGATCGATCGCCATCCACAGATCGTTCATTAACTGAAGGTGGGTCTGCGCCAGCGTATTCATCGAGGGCTGGAAAAAGTGGTAACCGTTCCGGCCCATATGCTTGGTATGGTACATCGCCGCATCGGCGTTAAACATGAGCTCACGTTCGGTTTTGCCGTCGTGAGGATACAGCGCGATCCCAATGCTGAGGGTGACCATTAGTTCATAGTGCTCGAGGTTGAACGGGCTATCGATCGCGCGCACCAGCGAATTCGCCAGCGATGCCGCATCGTCCGGGCCTTCCCCCTCAGCCAGCAGAACAAACTCATCACCGCCGATACGTGCCAGGGTGAACTGGCCCTTCAGGAGATGCAGCAGGCGCTCCGTTACGGCAATCAGCAGCTTGTCACCGACATCATGGCCGTAAGCGTCATTGATGGCTTTAAAGCCGTCGAGATCCATGAACATCAGGGCAAAATGGGTCCCCTCGCGATCGGCTTTGCTGATGGCCTGATCGAGTCGGTCTTCCAGCAGGATACGGTTGGGCAGCCGCGTCAGGGTATCGTGCAGGGCCAGCTGTGCGAGTTCCCGGTTAGCTTCCGCAAGGGACGAGGCCAGAAGGGCGGTACGCGCCTGAAGGCGGGCGTCCAGCATTGATACCAACAGGGTAATCCCAAGAATAGAGAGCGCGACAACGCTCACCAGCACCGCCAGCCAGCTCCCGTTAATACCCTCATGGTGAACCATTGTGGACATCGGAAACTGTGCGGCTTTCATCCCGGCGTAGTGCATCCCGGCAATGGCTATGCCCATGGTGATGGCGGCACCCGTGCGCATCAGCACGACCTGCGCGGCGTCGTGACGCAGGCGGAAGGTCAGCCATAATGCCGCGAGTGAAGCGGCAAGCGCAATGGCGACCGAAATGGCCACCCAGACCTTATCCCAGATAATCCCGGGCATCACTTCCAGCGCGGCCATGCCGGTGTAATGCATGGCAACAATACCGCTTCCCATCACCAGCGCACCGGGCAGCAGACGGCGCAAGCGTAGCCGATCGCAGCTCACGAGCCAGAGCGCGAACAGTGACGACCCGACGGCGACGACCATGGATAACGCCGTCAGGCTGGCGTTGTAGCTCATGCTCATGGAGAGATCCATCGCCAGCATGCCGATAAAATGCATGGCCCACACGCCGATGCCCATTGCAATACCGCCGCCAGCCAGCCAGACGCGGGCAGCGACACCCTCACTCCCGGCGACACGTGCCGCCATATTCAGTGCGGTATACGCGGCAAGGATGGCAACAACAAAGGAGAGGACAACAAGGATATGGTTGTATTGGCTGACCAGCATGGACGGTTCTACTCGAGTGTGGGGTTACGCTAGAGCGGTTGAGAAGGGCGAGACATTATCACCGTCGGGTAATGGCTCAAAGGGATTTAAATCCCCGTTTTTAGTGGGTAATCACGGGGAGTTTGCGCAATCAGGCGGCTAGTCGAGCTCTGAACAGTTTACGAGTTTCAGGGGATTCACGGAGTTCATATTGCGACACTTATCGGTTTCGGTGCTCATCAGTTCAATCCACTGCATCAGAAGTGCATCGAAAATCAAAACGGAGATTGCAAAGACAACCAGCCACCAGTATTTACGAATCATTGTGTCATTCCGCGAGAAGAGCGCCAGTAAAGTGGGGGAAATATACACCAAAAGCGGCGGTTTTAAAGCGGGATAAGCGAAGGTTTACAAAGCGTTGACGGAGTGAAGCAGGGAATAAAAAAGGCGCTTCCCCATGCCGAAGAGCGCCTTTTTAAACAAGCATTTAACTGACTAGTATCAGTTCATGCCGTATTTTTTCAGTTTCTTACGCAGAGTACCACGGTTGATACCCATCATCAGCGCAGCGCGGGTTTGGTTACCGCGGGTGTATTGCATCACCATGTCCAACAGTGGCTGTTCAACTTCAGCCAGTACCAGCTCATACAGGTCATTAACATCCTGACCGTTCAGTTGAGCAAAATAGTTCTTCAGTGCCTGTTTAACCGAGTCACGCAGGGGCTTTTGAGTTACCTGATCCTGAGAGTTAACGGTAGAAACGGTCAGTACGTCAGAATTTACGCGTTGTTCGAACATAGTTCTGTCAGCTCTTTATTTCATTACGCAAGATTTTCGAAGTATGCCTCCAACGCCTCCAGCTGTTCGCTGGCATCCTCAATGGCGTTGAATGTGCGCCGAAACTGGTCATCTGGAGCGTGCTCCTGGAGATACCAGGAAACGTGTTTACGCGCAATTCGGTACCCTTTCGCCTGACCGTAGTGGTCATGCAGTTCCCGAACATGCGAACAAAGCAAGCGCTTAACCTCTGCCAGAGGCAGGGGAGCAAGCAGCTCTCCAGTGTCCAGATAATGCTGGATTTCCCGAAAGATCCAGGGTCTTCCCTGAGCGGCACGTCCTATCATCAGAGCATCAGCTCCCGTATAGTCGAGCACCGCTCTGGCTTTAAGCGGGTCAGTTATGTCGCCATTCGCGATAATCGGAATGGAAACTTTCTGCTTAACTGCCCGAATGCTGTCGTATTCAGCTTCACCGTTGAACAAACAGGCGCGCGTGCGTCCATGAATGGTCAGGGCCTGAATGCCACAGTCTTCGGCCAGTTGGGCAATCTCTACACAGTTACGGTGTTCCGGCGACCAACCCGTGCGAATCTTTAACGTAACAGGAACGTCCACTGCGCTGACAACCGCCGTCAGGATAGCTTTCACCTGGTCGGGGTATTGCAGAAGGGCTGAACCTGCAAGCTTGCGATTCACTTTTTTGGCCGGGCACCCCATATTGATATCAATAATCTGGGCACCACTTTCCACGTTGATACGCGCGGCATCTGCCATCTCTTCAGGCACGCTTCCGGCAATTTGCACGGTGCGAATACCGGGTTCATCAATGTGCACCATCCGAAGGCGGGATTTATCGCTTTCCCAAACCTGCGGGTTAGACGACATCATCTCGGATACGGTTAAACCGGCTCCCATCTCATAGCACAGCGTCCTGAACGGCCGGTCGGTAATACCTGCCATAGGGGCTGCGATCAGGCGATTTCTAAGCTGGTGGTGTCCGATGCGCATGAGTTAAGAAATGACCATACTGTGACTGCAAGGCGGCGTATATTACGCATTTTTTGCACGAGATGAAAGGCCAAACTTTGAACAATCCACTGTTGTAGATCAAGGAATCGCCGCGCAATCTTTCCGTTAAGAATTATTCACTATTTAAATCATTGTGTTAGGCAGGAATGGCTATTTTATGAGCGATTACAATTTCCCGTAACTTCTCATCATTTCTGAATAAATGGCTTACCTGAGCGGGATAATCTGCTGTTTTTAGCAGCAGATTTTCCCTCTTCTTTGCGATCTACGTCGCATTTTAGAACATGATCTTAAGCCTCAGAATGGGCGTTATTCGACCACAACGCGCCCATGCAGAGACTGTACCGGGCGGTTATTATCGTGATGCATGGTATGGGTAAATTTCTCAAGCTGTTCTGCTGAGACGGTTAACGGCTGTTTGAGCACGATCCAGGTGACCCCTTCAGAACACGGTGGCGTGGTCAGAGATCCGCTAAAGCGCCAGTAGGTTTTCACCTTCGGCAGCAGCTTGTTCAGGTTGAGATCCTTCTCAATGGAGACGTTCTGTTCAGCCTGCTGCGGCATCACGCTCCACAGCTTATCCAGCTCCGGATTCGCAGCCCCTTTATCAAACATGACGGCTACCACGGTCAGCTCACCCGCGCTGTTTTTATGTACCAGATGCATCTCCATCGCGTACTTCTTGCCGTGCACGGTGTTTTCGCTTGGTGCATGGAAGTGGAACTGCTGGAGCGTCCAGGTTTGCTTGTCCAGAGTGATGGTGTCACGGGTGTCAGCCTGTTCGCTAGCCTGAATGGTATGGCCATTATTGGTCAGCGTTACAGGACCATCAATGTAGTGTGTTTGCAGCGGGGAGAGATGGGCGTTAGCGGTCGAATCAATATTTATCGGAGACTGGTTCATCCCGCTCTGGCAGGTCTTGTAGGCCTCGTCCAGTTCACCCCAGTGTTCCGGTGAACCTTCCCCTTCATAGCCCCAGTGTGATGCGAATGCTGAAGCCGAAACCATGCTCAGCGCAAACAGCGCTGCCTTGCCTGTAATGTGTTTCATCATATTCTTCCGGTGAATTTTTTAATACAAATCAACATGATTTGTGTGGTTATTTTACCGAAGAATGGCAGAGGGAGAGAGGATTATCAGTGGGAGAGAGGCGTGGTCAGAGGACCACGCCAAATGCTTATTTTTTACGACCGGTAATACGGCACCACTCTTCTTTCTCCACCACCGGGTCGAGAGCGAAAAGATCGGCGTAGGCTTCACACACGCTGTCTGCCTGGCTTGCCAGGATACCCGAAAGTCCCAGCAGACCGCCCTCAACGGGCAGCACGCTGATTAACGGAGCCAGCTCGCGCAGTGGGCCCGCCAGAATGTTTGCAACCACCACATCGGCTTTCATGGCTTCTGGCTGTGCATCCGGCAGATACAGCTCCAGTCGATCGGAAACGCCGTTGCGCTCGGCGTTGTCGCGACTGGCCTGAATCGCCTGCGGATCGATATCGATCCCGATAGCTTTTGCCGCGCCCAGTTTCAGGGCGGCAATCGCAAGGATCCCGGATCCACAGCCGAAGTCGATCACCGTCTTACCATCCAGATCGAGACCATCCAGCCACTGCAGGCACAGGGAGGTCGTTGGATGGGTGCCGGTACCAAACGCCAGACCCGGATCGAGCATGACGTTAACCGCGTTTTCATCAGGAACCTCGCGCCAGCTTGGGCAGATCCACAGACGCTTGCCGAACTGCATCGGATGGAAGTTATCCATCCATTCGCGTTCCCAGTCTTTGTCTTCCAGCTGTTCGATTTTGTGCGCAAAGCCCGCGCCCAGCAGAGGGTGGTTTTCCAGAATCGCGACGACCTCTTTCATGTCGGTTTCAGCATCGAACAGGCCAATCACGTCGGTATCGCCCCACAGGCGGGTTTCGCCCGGCAGCGGTTCAAAGACCGGCGTGTCATGCGTGTCCTGGAAGGTGATAGAGACCGAGCCGGCCTCCATCAGCGCATCGCTCAGCTCTTCGGCGTTCGCGCCGGTTGTATTCAGTTTTAGTTGGATCCACGGCATGGCAAAACTCTTTATTTATCAGTAGAAATCATAGCGGGCTGTGGGACGGGCTGACCGAAACGGTTCCCAACCACAAACGCCAGTAAACTTAGCAGTAACGAAGGCACAATCGGATGGAAGCCCAGGTACTGAATCTTAAACGTTGCGAGGACGGCGTACAGCACGCCGCCAACAATCATCGCGCTCAGCGCACCGGCAGCATTTGCGCGTTCCCAGTAGAGCCCTAACACCAGCGGCCACAGGAATACCGCCTCAAGCCCACCAAATGCCAGCAGGTTCAGCCAGATGATCATCTCCGGCGGGCGCCATGCGGCTAACAGCAGCAACGCGCCTAGCACCAGCGTAATCACCGCTGACATATGCTTCAGGCGACGTTCATTTTCAACCTGTTCAGGGCGCAGGTTCAGATAGAGATCTTTAATGATCGTAGCGGAACTTTGTAGTAACTGAGCGTTGATGGTCGACATAATGGCGGCCATTGGCGCGGCGAGGAAAATCCCGGCGGCAAAGGGGGGCAGCACTTTGACCATCAGCGTCGGGATCACCAGATCCGGCACGGTAAGATCGGGGATTACCGCGCGCCCTAATGCCCCCGCCAGATGCATACCAAACATCAGGACAGCGACCACAATCGTCCCGATGATGATGCCCTTGTGAACGGCTTTGCTGTCTTTATAGGAGATACAGCGCACGGCGGTATGCGGCAGACCAATTACTCCGAAGCAGACTAACACCCAGAATGAGGTCATAAAGGTCGGAGAGAGGATATCATCTGCGCCCTGCGGCGAGACCAGTTTCGGGTCAATCGCTTCCAGGGTTTCCACCGCGTGAGTGAGTCCACCCGCCGCATGAACAATCCCCACCAGCAGAACGATCGTACCGATGAGCATCACCATTCCCTGCAGCGTATCGTTCAGCACGCTGGCGCGGAATCCGCCAAACGCAGTATAGAGCGCGATGCTTACCCCGAAGATGATGAGGCCTGTCTCGTAAGGGATGCCGGCCGCCGTTTCCAGCAGACGCGCACCGCCGATAAACTGTACGGTCATCGCTCCGATAAAGGCCACCAGCAGGCTCAGGCTCGCCAGCCACACCAGCAAGCGGCTCTGGTAACGGGCAAAGAGCATATCGTTGAGCGTCACGGCATTGTAACGGCGCGCCAGAATGGCAAATTTTTTACCCAGTATGCCCAGCGAGAGCCAGACGGCAGGCAGCTGGATCATCGCCAGCAAAACCCAGCCTAACCCGTATTTGTAGGCCGCACCGGGGCCGCCAATAAACGAGCTGGCGCTGATATAGGTCGCGGTCAGCGTCATTGCCAGCACAACGCCGCCCATCGAACGGCTGCCGAGAAAATACTCGTTCAGAAAGGCACCGGTCGTTCTTTTGCGCATGGCGTAAATGGACAATCCAAATACGACCAGCAGGTAAGCGACAAGCGGCAGAATGACTTCAAGCTGCATCATCGTCCTCCAGCGGAATATCCCGGTAGATAAATTTCACCATTGCCCAGCACAGCAGGATAAACACCAGCGGAACCAGCAGGCAGGCCAATTCGAACCAGTGCGGCAGGCCGGTGATGCCAATAGCAGAGTCTGGTAAGTAAGCGGTTACTAACCATGCAGCAAGATAGAGAAGGGTCAGCCACAGCGCCCAGCGCGCTTCTTTATGGGCCTGAACAAAACGTTTGTCCATTTTTTGTCCCTTGTGGATGAAGAAAGCGGGGATTGTACATGATGAGGCTTTCCAGGCCCCAGAAATAAAAAAGGCCGGATAATCCGGCCTTTTCACAACACAGGTCTCTTACTTCTCGTTCAGGCCGAGTTTTTTCTCCAGATAGTGGATGTTGGTTCCACCATTCTGGAAGTGCTCGTCGCTCATGATGCGCATCTGCAGATCAACGTTGGTTTTGATTCCGTCGATGATCAGTTCCTGCAGGGCGTTCTTCATGCGGGCAATCGCCACGTCACGGTTTTCGCCGTAGCAGATGAGCTTGCCGATCATTGAGTCATAGTACGGCGGTACGGTGTAACCGGCGTAGATATGAGACTCCCAGCGCACGCCAAAGCCACCCGGCGCGTGGAAACGCGTGATTTTACCCGGGCTTGGCAGGAAGGTGTTCGGGTCTTCGGCGTTGATACGGCATTCTACCGCATGGCCTTTCACCACCACTTCTTCCTGCTTGATGGACAGCGGCTGACCGGCTGCGATACGCAGCTGCTCTTTAATCAGGTCAACCCCGGTGATCATTTCGGTAACCGGATGTTCAACCTGAATACGGGTGTTCATCTCAATGAAGTAGAACTCGCCGTTTTCGAACAGGAACTCAAAGGTACCCGCTCCACGATAGCCGATATCGACACACGCTTTAGCGCAACGCTCGCCGATGTAGCGACGCAGTTCCGGAGTAATGCCCGGCGCTGGTGCTTCTTCGACTACTTTCTGGTGACGACGCTGCATGGAGCAGTCACGTTCTGCCAGATAGATTGCGTTACCCTGACCGTCAGCCAGCACCTGAATTTCGATGTGGCGTGGGTTTTCCAGGTATTTTTCCATGTACACCATGTCATTGCTGAAAGCGGCTTTCGCTTCTGCTTTGGTCATGGAGATGGACTGTGCCAGTTCAGCATCGCTGCGCACAACGCGCATACCGCGACCGCCGCCGCCGCCGGACGCCTTGATGATAACCGGGTAGCCAATGCGTTTAGCATGAGCACGGTTAGCATCCATGTCGTCGGTCAGAGGGCCGTCAGAGCCTGGTACGGTTGGTACACCGGCTTTTTTCATCGCGGTGATCGCAGACACTTTGTCGCCCATCAGGCGGATGGTGTCGGCTTTCGGGCCGATGAAGATAAAGCCAGAGCGTTCAACCTGCTCAGCAAAGTTGGCGTTCTCAGAGAGGAAGCCGTAACCCGGATGAATTGCCACCGCGCCGGTGATTTCAGCGGCGCTGATGATAGCCGGGATGTTCAGATAGCTTTTTACGGACGGAGCCGGGCCAATACAGACCGTCTCATCCGCCAGCAATACGTGTTTTAAATCGCGATCCGCGCTTGAGTGCACAGCGACAGTCTTGATGCCCAGTTCTTTACAGGCACGAAGAATACGCAGTGCGATCTCGCCGCGGTTGGCGATAACAATTTTATCCAGCATGTACGCCTCGTTACTCGATGACGACCAGCGGCTCGTCAAATTCAACCGGCTGACCACTTTCGACCAGAATCGCTTTCACAGTACCTGATTTGTCTGCTTCGATCTGGTTCATCATTTTCATCGCTTCAACGATGCACAGGGTATCGCCTACGTTGACTTTCTGACCCACTTCGATGAACGCCTTCGCGTCCGGGCTCGGGGTGCGGTAGAAAGTACCAACCATTGGGGAACGTACGATGTGACCACTGATTTCTGCTGCAGCGGCAGGTGCGGCTTCAGCTGCTGCTGGTGCAACGGCTGCGGAGAGCGCAGGCTGCTGCACTGGCGCAGCGTAAGCTTGCTGCATTACCGGGAAGCTAGCGGCTGGGGCTGCACGGCTGATGCGTACAGACTCTTCGCCTTCAGAAATTTCCAGTTCGGAGATGCCTGATTCTTCAACCAGCTCGATCAGTTTTTTAATCTTACGAATATCCATGAGTGGGTTCCGTACTCTTGTTTAGTGTGATTGTGACAAGCGTTTTACCGCTGTCTGTAAAGCGTATGAATAGCCGTCTGCGCCCAGTCCGCAGATAACGCCAGCAGCGATATCCGACAGATACGAATGGTGACGGAACGGCTCTCGGGCGTGCACGTTACTCAGGTGGATCTCGATAAACGGGATACTCACCGCAAGCAGTGCGTCGCGGATAGCAACACTGGTGTGCGTAAACGCGGCCGGATTGATCAGGATATAGTCCACATTGTCTTTAGCCTGATGAATACGGTCGATGATTGCGTACTCCGCGTTTGACTGAAAATGATCCAAATCCACATTCAGCGACGCTGCTTCCGTGCTCAAACGGTTAACAATTTCGCTTAATGTCAGCGTGCCGTACTTCTCCGGCTCACGGGTGCCGAGCATGTTCAGGTTCGGTCCGTTCAAAACTAAGATCTGAAACTTATCAGTCATTATGCCGCTATCTCCTGCGATTTTCGGGTAAAAAACAAAATATACCGTCGAAGCGCAAATGTCACCTTTTCAGAGGCCAAAAACCACTGTCAGGCGAACCAAGGTCGCACATTATAACGATTTCGTAGCATTTGGCAGCTAAATACTGGTCTTATCAGGGAAGATTATCAACCGCAATCCAAAAAAGATTTGCGGTTGAGAGGCAATCTGCGGGAAAACGCACAGTTTCGCGAACTATCGCAACCACTGGCGGAACTTCTTGTAACGCCATGCTAAAAGCGCCACGGCCGCCAGCGCGTAAAGGACCGGCTGCGGAGAGAGGATCTTCACCGACCACAGATAATGAATGGGTGCGAGGATCGCGACAAGATAGACGAAGTTATGCAGCAACTGCCAGCGGCGGCCCAGCTTTCGCTGCGCATATTGCGTGGATGTCAGCGCTAACGCCAGTAAAATCACCCAGCTCACAATACCCAGCGTCAGATAAGGGCGCGTCACCAGTTCGCGGCCAAGCAGTGTCAGATTGTTAATTCCCAGTTCCAGCAGGGCATAGCTGGTCAGATGCAGCGTGGCCCAGGCAAAACACCATAGCCCCAAAAGCCGACGGGTGCGTATCAATAGTGGCTGTTTAGCGTAGCGCGCCAGCGGCGAGACGAGCAAGGTGGCCAGTAAAAATTTCAGAGCCATCCGACCGGTAAAATGCTGGATATCCTTGGCCGGATCGGCGCTAAAAAGCCCCTGGCTGGCGGCCCAGAACAGCCAGAGAAAGGGGAGTATTCCGGCTAAATGCAGCAGCACTTTCAGCCAGGTAATCTGTTTTGCCGTTAAACGCACTCAGAAGTTCTCCCGTAAATTGAGGCCACGGTACAGCGAGGCCACTTCATCCGCATAACCGTTAAACAGCAGCGTTGGCTGGCGCTTCACGTCCAGCGCGCCGCCGGAACCGATAAAACGCTCGGTCGCCTGCGACCAGCGCGGATGATCCACGTGCGGATTCACGTTGGCGAAGAAACCGTATTCGTCCGGAGCCGCCAGATTCCAGGTGGTTGGCGGACGCTCGCGGGTGAGCTTAATGCTGACGATAGACTTAATTCCTTTGAAACCGTATTTCCACGGCACGGTTAAACGGATGGGCGCGCCGTTCTGCGGCGGAAGCGCCTTGCCGTAAACGCCGACGGTCAGCAGCGTAAGAGGGTGCATGGCTTCGTCAAGGCGTAACCCTTCAACGTAGGGATACTCCAGCCCGCCGCCAATGAACCGGTCTTTCTGGCCCGGCATCTCGTCCGGCGCATAGCGCGTCTGGAAAGCGACATATTTTGCGTTGCTGGTGGGCTCCACCATCGCCAGCAATTTATGCAGCGGGAAGCCGATCCAGGGCACCACCATCGACCAGGCTTCCACGCAGCGCATGCGGTAGATACGCTCTTCGAGCGGGAAACGGGTGGTCAGATCGTGGTGGTCCAGCGTCAGGGGTTTTGCCACTTCGCCGTCGATTTTCAGCGTCCACGGATCGGTTTTGAGACTACCGGCGTTGGCCGCAGGATCGGCCTTGTCGAGGCCAAATTCGTAGAAGTTGTTATAGCCCGTCACTTTATCTTCTGGCGTAAGCGTCAGTTTGTTCTGCCATTGGGCGGGTTTCGTAAAGGTGAGCGGGGCGCCGGAAGGGGCCTTCGGCCGATCGTTGCCTTTAAACCAGTCGAGCAGGTCAGCGTGAGCCGAAGGCGAGAGCGAGAGCGCGGTGGCGCTGATGCCAAGCATTTTCAGGATCTGGCGGCGCTGTAACATAAAGACAGACTCGGACGTTACGTCGGCTTCCGTCAGTTTTCGGTTTTTCATGGCATCCTCCGTCATGCGTTTTCCTAAGCATGACGGAGGAGAGTGATTCGCGCGAATATGTCACGAAAATTTGAAGATTAGGCGATTTTCACCAGCGCGCGACCGTGGAACTGGTTATCCATGATCTTACTGGCATAGTCCGGTGCCTGGCTGAGCGTAATCTCCGTGGCGCTTTGGGTGTAGAAAGATTCCGGCAAATCGCGCACCAGACGTTCCCATGCCTCAGTACGACGAGCCGCAGGTGTCATCACGGAATCCACGCCCTGCAGGCGGACGTTACGCAGAATGAATGGCATCACGGTGGTTGGCAGGGCAAATCCGCCCGCCAGTCCGCAGGCGGCCACGCAGCCGCCGTAGTTCATCTGCGCCAGGACTTTTGCCAGCACTTTATCACCGACGGTATCCACCGCGCCCGCCCAGACCTGTTTTTCCAGTGGACGGGTTTCGGCGAATTCGTCACGGCTGAGAATGCGGTTTGCACCGAGCTGGCGCAGGTAATCGTGGGTACTTTCCCGACCGGAAACCGCCGCAACCTGATAGCCCAGCTTATGCAGTAGCGTCACTGCCGTGCTGCCCACGCCCCCGCTGGCACCGGTGACGACTACTTCCCCCGATTCAGGGCGGATGCCTGCGTCTTCCAGCGCCATCACGCACAGCATCGCGGTAAAGCCTGCCGTGCCGACGATCATCGCCTTGCGGCCATCCATGCCTTTCGGCATCGGCACCAGCCAGTCGCCCTTCACGCGCGCCTGCGTGGCCAGCCCGCCCCAGTGATTTTCACCTACGCCCCAGCCGGTGAGCAGGACCTGCTGGCCCGGATGGAAGCGCGGATCCTCGCTGGTATGTACCCGGCCAGCGAAATCAATACCCGGCACCATAGGGAAATTTCGGATGATTTTACCCTTCCCGGTAATCGCCAGCGCATCTTTATAATTTAAACTGGACCAGTCGATGTCGACGGTTACTTCGCCTTCCGGCAGGCGACTCTCTTCTACCGCCTGCACTGAGGCAAGCGTTTTGCCGTCCTGCTGTTCTAAGATCAAAGCCTGCATACGGGGTCCTCTCGACTCATTTGATTGGAAAATAATTTCTGAAGACTATACTCGCTCAGGGAAACGCAGTGCCGATTTAACGCAATAAATTGCCAGATACACCCGATTTGGTAGTATGCCGCATTTGACATGCAAGTTAGCGCTTACTCGCTACCCCATCAACCCACGGAGTAATCTCAAGGATGCGATTAACGACGAAGTTCTCAGCTTTTATCACCTTGCTGACGGGGCTTACCATTTTTGTCACCCTTCTGGGCTGCTCTCTGAGCTTTTACAACGCCATTCAGGACAAACTGGTTAACCGGGTACAGTCTGTCGCGTCGGTAATTGATACGCGTCTGCTGACGACGCCGCTACCGGCACTCTCCAGGGAGCTCGATGAGTTGATGGTACCTGTTGATATTGTTCAGATCGACATTCAGCAGGGAAAGCATCGTGTGTTAAGCCACGAACGCCCGGGAAGCTATCGGCCTGCGGGCGTAGTGAGCCAGTATCGGGAAGTGACCGTACATTCCCTTAAAAATCCGGGGATGACCATACACATGGTCTATCTCGATCCGATGGCCAGCTATTTCCGTTCCATGATGACCACCGCGCCGCTCACCGTCGCGGTGGCGTTTATCGTCCTGCTGATCTTTCTCGCGGTCCGCTGGCTGCGCCGCCAGCTCTCCGGCCAGGAGCTGCTGGAGATGCGCTCCGTGCGGATCCTTAACGGTGAACGCGGCCCGCAGGTCCGTGGTTCAGTCCACGAATGGCCGTCACGCGCCAGCAGCGCGCTGGATACGCTGCTTTCGGAAATCCAGTTTGCCAGCGACCAGCGCAGCCGTATGGATACGCTGATCCGCTCCTATGCCGCCCAGGATAATAAAACCGGCCTCAACAACCGCCTTTTCTTTGATAATCAGCTCGCCACGCTGCTCGACGATTCGGAAAAAGTGGGGACGCACGGGGTGGTGATGATGATTCGCCTGCCTGATTTCGATCTCCTGCGCGACACCTGGGGACAGCGGGCCGCGGAAGAAAATCTCTTTACGCTGATCAACCTGCTCTCCACCTTTATTATGCGCTACCCGGGCGCGCTGCTGGCCCGCTACCACCGCAGCGACTTTGCCGTGTTGCTGCCGCATCGGACGCTGAAGGAGTCGGAAAGCATCGCCAGCCAGCTGCTGAAGGCGGTTGATGCGCTGCCGCAGAGCAAAATGCTCGACAGGGACGATATGGTCCACATGGGGATCTGCGCCTGGCGTGGCGGACAATCGACAGAACAGGTGATGGAGCATGCGGAAGCGGCCACCCGCAACGCCGTGCTGCAGGGCGCGAACGGATGGGCGGTCTATGATGATTCGCTGCCGGAAAAAGGGCGCGGTAACGTGCGCTGGCGTACGTTGATTGAGCAAATGCTAAGTCGCGGCGGACCGCGTATTTATCAAAAACCCGCGGTCATGAAAAACGGCAACGTTCATCACCGTGAACTGATGTGTCGTATTTTTGACGGTACGGAAGAGGTTATTTCTGCGGAATATCTGCCAATGGTGCTGCAATTTGGGCTGTCCGAAGAGTATGACCGTCAGCAAATTAGCCGCTTGATTCCGTTTTTATCATTCTGGCCTGAAGAGAGCCTGGCGTTACAGGTCACCGTGGAGTCATTAATACGCCCGCGTTTTCAGCGCTGGCTGCGTGATACATTAATGCAATGCGAAAAATCGCAACGCAAACGCATTATTTTTGAACTTGCTGAGGCGGATGTAGGTCAACACATCAGCCGGTTACGTCCGGTGGTTCGTTTGATCAACGCGCTCGGCGCGCGCGTCGCGGTGACGCAGGCAGGTTTGACGCTGGTCAGCACCAACTGGATCAAGGAGCTGGATGTGGAGCTATTAAAGCTACATCCGGGGCTGGTAAGGAATATTGAAAAGCGCACGGAAAACCAGCTGCTGGTACAGAGCCTGGTTGAAGCGTGCAAAGGAACGCGAACACAGGTATTTGCCGCGGGCGTGCGCGCCAGAGGCGAATGGCAAATGTTAACAGAGCGCGGTGTAATGGGTGGTCAGGGGGATTTTTTTGCTGCCTCTCAGCCGCTTGACACCAATGTGAAAAAATATTTGCAAAGATACTCGGTTTGACCTGCCGTTTACGCTGTTTTCACGTAGAATATCGCGCCTGTAGCTTTGAGTATGTCGAGCAAAAAGCCAGTGAACGACCTTTAACGGGTTACAAAGGTCAGTAAGGAGTGCTGCTGTTTACTCAGCCCTGAGGGAGTCAGGGGATGATTTTGTAACATCAGGAAACGTACTGCACAAATTTTCACCGTTGCAGATGATTTTTGCGCCTTGTCGCTGCTGCGTGTGGTTGGTAAAGTAAGCGGATTTTGTTTTCCGCCCCAGCTTTCAGGATTATCCCTTAGTATGTTGAAAAAATTTCGTGGCATGTTTTCCAATGACCTGTCCATTGACCTGGGTACTGCGAATACCCTTATTTATGTAAAAGGACAAGGCATCGTATTGAATGAGCCTTCCGTTGTGGCCATTCGTCAGGATCGTGCAGGCTCGCCGAAAAGCGTAGCCGCTGTGGGTCATGACGCGAAGCAGATGCTGGGTCGTACCCCTGGCAACATCGCCGCTATTCGCCCAATGAAAGACGGCGTTATCGCTGACTTCTTCGTGACTGAAAAAATGCTTCAGCACTTCATCAAGCAGGTTCACAGCAACAGCTTCATGCGTCCAAGCCCGCGTGTTCTGGTGTGTGTGCCGGTTGGCGCAACCCAGGTCGAGCGTCGCGCAATCCGTGAATCTGCTCAGGGTGCAGGTGCGCGTGAAGTGTTCCTGATTGAAGAGCCAATGGCGGCGGCAATCGGTGCAGGTCTGCCTGTGTCTGAAGCGACCGGTTCCATGGTGGTGGATATCGGTGGTGGTACCACTGAAGTGGCCGTTATCTCTCTGAACGGCGTGGTGTACTCCTCTTCCGTACGTATCGGTGGTGACCGCTTCGACGAAGCCATCATTAATTATGTGCGCCGTAACTACGGCTCTCTGATCGGTGAAGCCACCGCAGAGCGTATCAAACACGAAATCGGCTCTGCATATCCGGGCGATGAAGTGCGCGAGATCGAAGTACGTGGCCGCAACCTGGCTGAAGGTGTTCCACGCGGTTTCACCCTGAACTCCAACGAAATTCTGGAAGCACTGCAGGAGCCACTGACGGGTATCGTGAGTGCGGTAATGGTTGCGCTGGAACAGTGCCCACCAGAGCTGGCGTCCGATATCTCCGAGCGCGGTATGGTTCTGACCGGTGGTGGTGCGCTGCTGCGTAACCTCGACCGCCTGTTAATGGAAGAGACAGGTATTCCTGTCGTAGTTGCAGAAGATCCACTGACTTGCGTCGCCCGTGGTGGTGGCAAGGCGCTGGAAATGATCGACATGCACGGCGGCGATTTGTTCAGCGAAGAGTAGTCGAGTTTGAGAGGGTAGCAATTTGCTACCCTTTCTCTCTGACGCGAGAATACGCATAGCCTATGAAGCCAATTTTTAGCCGTGGCCCATCGCTACAGTTTCGCCTCATTCTGGCGGTTCTGGTTGCGCTTGGGGTCATTATTGCCGATAGCCGCCTCGGTACGTTCAGCCAGATCCGAACGTACATGGATACCGCCGTCAGTCCTTTCTACTTTATATCAAATGGTCCCCGTGAACTGCTCGACTCCGTTTCTCAAACGCTGTCTTCACGAGACCAGCTCGAACTTGAAAACCGGGCATTACGCCAGGAACTGCTGCTGAAAAACAGCGAACTTCTGATGCTGGGGCAATACAAGCAGGAAAACGCGCGTCTGCGTGAGCTGCTCGGCTCGCCGCTGCGTCAGGATGAGCAGAAGATGGTTACCCAGGTGATCTCCACCGTGAACGACCCTTACAGCGATCAGGTTGTGATCGACAAAGGGAGCGTCAACGGGGTGTATGAAGGCCAGCCCGTCATCAGTGATAAAGGCGTAGTAGGCCAGGTTGTTGCCGTCGCCAAACTGACCAGCCGCGTGCTGCTGATTTGCGACGCCACGCATGCGCTGCCGATCCAGGTCTTGCGTAACGATATCCGCGTGATTGCGGCCGGGAACGGCTGTACGGACGATCTGCAGCTGGAACACCTGCCGGCCAACACGGATATCCGCGTGGGCGACGTGCTGGTGACCTCCGGTCTGGGTGGCCGCTTCCCTGAAGGCTATCCGGTTGCGGTGGTCTCTTCGGTGAAGCTGGATACGCAGCGTGCCTATACCGTGATTCAGGCGCGTCCAACCGCCGGTTTACAGCGTCTGCGCTACCTGCTGCTGCTGTGGGGCGCCGATCGTAACGGTACTAACCCGATGACGCCTGAAGAGGTCCATCGTGTGGCAAATGAACGCCTGATGCAGATGATGCCGCAGGTTCTGCCGCCAGCGGACTCTATGGGGCCGCCTGCGCCAGTCCCGGCACCGGCAACGGGGTTAACGCAGCCGCTGCCGGATGCGCCGCCACCGCCTAAACTCTCTTCGGGAGGGCAGTAGTGGCAAGCTATCGTAGCCAGGGACGCTGGGTCATCTGGCTCTCGTTCCTCATTGCACTGTTGCTGCAGATTATGCCCTGGCCGGATAACATTCTCGTTTTCCGGCCAAACTGGGTCTTGCTCATTTTGCTCTACTGGATCCTTGCCCTGCCGCATCGCGTAAATGTCGGCACGGGTTTTGTGATGGGTGCCATACTGGATCTCATTAGTGGCTCTACGCTGGGCGTACGCGCCTTGTCCATGAGCATTATTGCGTACCTCGTCGCACTGAAATTCCAGCTCTTCCGTAACCTCGCGCTCTGGCAACAGGCCCTGGTCGTGATGCTGTTGTCGCTTGCTGCGGATATCGTTGTTTTCTGGGCAGAGTTTTTAGTGATCAACGTCTCTTTCCGACCGGAAGTGTTCTGGAGTAGTGTAGTAAACGGTGTGCTCTGGCCGTGGCTATTCCTGCTGATGCGTAAGGTTCGCCAGCAGTTTGCTGTGCAATAAAAGGTTTCTATGACGTCTTTGTATCTCGCTTCCGGCTCCCCGCGCCGTCAGGAACTCCTGACGCAGCTTGGGGTCTCTTTTGAACGCATCGTGACCGGCATTGAAGAAAAACGTGCTGAGGGCGAAAGTGCTCAACAGTACGTGTCACGTCTGGCGCGCGAGAAAGCGCAGGCGGGCGTGGCCTGCGTGCCGCGCGATCTGCCCGTGCTGGGAGCTGATACCATCGTTATCCTTAACGGTGAAGTGCTGGAGAAACCGCATGACGCCGAACACGCGGCGCGCATGCTGCGCAAAATGTCCGGGCAAACGCATCAGGTGATGACGGCCGTCGCGCTGGCGGACCGCCAGCACGTGCTGGATTGCCTGGTGGTGACGGATGTCACGTTCAGAGTACTTACCGACGACGAGATCGCCGCTTATATTGCCAGCGGTGAACCGATGGATAAAGCAGGTGCATACGGTATTCAGGGGCTGGGTGGCTGTTTTGTCAGGAAGATTCATGGCAGCTATCACGCCGTAGTCGGCTTACCGCTGGTGGAAACGTATGAGTTGCTGAGCAATTTTAACTCACTGCGTGAGGGAAGGGATAATTATGACGGCTGAATTGTTGGTAAACGTAACGCCATCGGAAACCCGTGTGGCCTATATTGACGGTGGCATTCTTCAGGAAATTCATATTGAGCGTGAAGCGCGGCGCGGAATAGTAGGCAATATCTACAAAGGTCGTGTCAGTCGTGTACTGCCGGGTATGCAGGCGGCTTTTGTAGATATTGGACTGGATAAGGCGGCATTTTTACATGCCTCCGACATCATGCCGCACACCGAGTGCGTCGCGGGCGAAGAGCAAAAACAGTTTGCCGTGCGTGACATTTCTGAACTGGTGCGTCAGGGGCAGGACTTAATGGTGCAGGTGGTGAAAGATCCTCTTGGTACCAAAGGCGCCCGTCTGACCACCGATATCACCTTACCTTCCCGCTATCTGGTCTTTATGCCCGGCGCGTCGCACGTGGGCGTTTCGCAGCGTATTGAGAGCGAAAGCGAGCGCGAGCGCCTGAAGAAAGTCGTCAGCGCCTACTGCGATGAACAGGGCGGATTTATCATCCGCACCGCCGCGGAAGGGATCAGCGAGGAAGACCTGGCGTCAGATGCGGCTTACCTGAAGCGCGTCTGGACAAAAGTGATGGAGCGTAAAAAACGCAACCAGACCCGCTATCAGCTCTATGGTGAGCTGGCGCTGGCGCAGCGCGTGCTGCGTGACTTTGCCGACGCGCAGCTCGACCGCATTCGCGTGGATTCCCGCCTGACGTATGAAGCGCTGCTGGAGTTTACCGCTGAATATATCCCGGAGATGCCAGGCCTGCTGGAGCACTACACCGGGCGTCAGCCGATCTTCGATCTCTATGATGTCGAAAACGAGATCCAGCGAGCCCTGGAGCGTAAGGTTGAGCTGAAGTCCGGCGGCTATTTGATCATCGATCAGACCGAAGCGATGACCACCGTCGATATCAACACCGGCGCGTTTGTCGGTCATCGCAATCTGGACGACACCATCTTCAACACCAACATCGAAGCCACGCAGGCGATTGCGCGCCAGCTTCGTCTGCGCAATCTGGGCGGCATTATCATCATCGACTTCATCGATATGAGTAATGAAGACCATCGCCGCCGCGTGCTGCACTCGCTTGAGCAGGCCCTGAGTAAAGATCGCGTGAAAACCAGCATCAACGGCTTCTCACAGCTGGGGCTGGTGGAAATGACGCGTAAGCGTACCCGCGAGAGCGTGGAGCATGTGCTGTGTAATGAATGCCCGACCTGCCATGGACGCGGAACGGTAAAGACGGTTGAGACCGTCTGCTACGAGATCATGCGTGAAATCGTGCGTGTGCATCATGCCTACGACTCCGATCGTTTTCTGGTCTATGCTTCCCCTGCGGTGGCTGAAGCGCTGAAAGGCGAAGAGTCACACGCGCTGGCGGAAGTGGAAATCTTTGTCGGCAAACAGGTAAAAGTACAAATTGAACCGCTCTATAACCAGGAGCAGTTTGACGTCGTGATGATGTAAGCGCAGTACGCTGCGTGACCAAAGCTGACAAGGAGAGATGCGTGAGGCGATTGCCGGGGATTTTATTGCTTACAGGGGCAACGCTGGTCGTGATTGTCGCGTTGCTCGTGAGCGGGCTACGCCTCGTTTTACCGCATCTGGACAGCTGGCGTCCGCAGCTGCTGGCAAAAATCGAATCCACCACCGGCGTGCCGGTGAACGTCAGCCAGGTAAGCGCCAGCTGGCAGAATTTTGGCCCGACGCTCGATGTGCGGGATATCAACGCCAGCCTGAAAGATGGCGGCCACCTCAAAATCAAACGCGTGACCCTGGCGCTGGACGTCTGGCAAAGCCTGCTGCATCTGCGCTGGCAGTTTCGCGATCTCACCTTTTATCAGCTTCAGTTTCTGACCAATACGCCCATCTCGGGCGGCGACAGCAGCCAGGGGCTTGAGGCCAATCGTTTTAGCGATCTTTTCCTGCGCCAGTTCGATCATTTCGATCTGCGCGACAGCGAAGTGAGCTTTATTACCCTTTCCGGCCAGCGCGCGGAACTGGCGATCCCCCAGCTGACCTGGCTCAACGGCAGGAACCGGCACCGCGCTGAGGGGCAGGTGAGTCTCTCCAGCCTGAACGGTCAGCACGGCGTGATGCAGGTGCGCATGGATCTGCGTGACGATGACGGTCTGCTAAATAACGGCAAAGTCTGGCTGCAGGCCGACGATGTGGACGTCAAACCGTGGCTGGGCGACTGGCTCCAGCAGAATATGCAGCTGGAAACGGCCCGATTCAGCCTTGAAGGCTGGTTGACCCTGACGAAAGGCGAATTTGCCAGCGGCGATATCTGGCTCAAGCAGGGGGGCGCGAGCTGGAAAGGCGAAAAACAACAGCATCAGCTTTCCGTCGATAACCTCACCGCCCACGTGACGCAGGAGAAAGAAGGCTGGCAGTTTGCCATTCCCGATACGCGGATCGCGATGGACGGCAAGCCGTGGCCGCGCGGTGCGCTGACGCTGGCCTGGATGCCGGAGCAGGACGTTGGCGGCACGGCCAGTAAACGCAGCGACGAGCTGCGCATCCGCGCCAGCAACCTGGATTTGGCCGCCATTGAAGGGCTGCGCTCAATGGCGGCAAAGCTCTCTCCAGACCTGGGCGAGATCTGGCTGGCTACGCAGCCGAGCGGAAAGATCGATTCTCTGGCGCTGGATATCCCGCTTCAGGCGACGGAAAAAACCCGTTTCCAGGCAACATGGAAAGATCTTGCCTGGAAGCAGTGGAAGCTGCTGCCGGGTGCGGAGCACTTTAGCGGCAAGCTGGAAGGCAGCGTGGAGAACGGCAGGCTGACGGTTGATATGCACGACGCCAGAATGCCGTACGAGACGGTCTTCCGCGCGCCGCTGGAAATCGAACAGGGCAACGCAGTGCTTAACTGGCTCCGTAACGATAAGGGCTTCCAGCTCGATGGTCGCCATATCGACGTCAAAGCCAAAGCGGTGCACGCGCGGGGTGACTTCCGCTATCTGCAACCGCAGGGGGACGAGCCGTGGCTGGGTATTCTGGCCGGAATCAGTACCGATGATGGCTCGCAGGCCTGGCGCTATTTCCCGGAAAACCTGATGGGTAAAGCGCTGGTCGACTATCTGAGCGGCGCAATTCAGGGCGGTCAGGCGGAAAACGCCACGCTGGTCTACGGCGGTAACCCCCATCTGTTCCCGTACAAACATAATGAAGGTCAGTTCCAGGTTCTGGTGCCGCTGCATGACGCCACCTTCGCGTTCCAGCCGGGCTGGCCCGCGCTGAAAAACCTGGATATCGAACTTAACTTCCTCAATGACGGCCTGTGGATGAAGTCCGACAGCGTGGCGCTGGGCGGCGTAACGGCCAGCAACCTGACGGCCAACATTCCGGACTACTCAAAAGAGAAGCTGCTGATTGATGCCGACATCAACGGTCCCGGCAAGGCGGTGGGACCGTACTTTGAGGAGACCCCCCTGAAAGAGTCGCTGGCGGCGACGCTTCAGCAGCTGCAGCTTGATGGCGATGTGAATGCTCGCTTACATCTTGATATCCCGCTGGACGGTGAGATGACCACCGCGAAAGGCGACGTCCGTCTGAAGAACAACAGTCTGTACATTAAACCCCTTGAGAGCACCCTGAAAAATCTCAGCGGGCAGTTCAGCTTTGAGAACGGTAACCTGAAGAGCGAGCCGCTGACCGCCAGCTGGTTTAATCAGCCCGTGAATATCGACTTCACGACCACAGAGGGTGAAAAGGCGTATCAGGTGGCCGTCAATCTGGACGGTAACTGGCAGCCAGCGCGAATGGATGTCCTGCCGAAGCCGATTGAGGCGTCGGTGGAGGGGGCGGTCGCCTGGCAGGGTAAAGTGGCAATCGACCTGCCTTATCATGCGGGTGCCCAGTACAAGGTCGACATCACGGGGGATCTGAAGAATCTTCGAAGCCAGCTGCCTGCGCCGCTGGATAAACAGGCCGGACAGCCGCTGCCGGTGAAGCTGAACGTCGAGGGCAACCTGAACAGCTTCGCGCTGACCGGAAACGCGGGCGGGACGAACCACTTCAACAGCCGCTGGCTGCTTAACCGCAAGCTCACTCTCGACAGGGCCATCTGGACGACGGATAGCCGCTCCACGCCGCCGCTGCCAGAGCAGACGGGCGTTGAGCTGAATCTGCCGCCGATGGACGGTGCAGAGTGGCTGGCGTTGTTCCAGAAAGGCGTTGGGCAAAACGTTGATGAAACCGCGCAGTTCCCGCAAACCATTACCGTACGCACGCCGTCGCTGATGCTGGGTGGGCAGCAGTGGAACAACCTGAGTATTGTCTCGCAGCCTGCTGCTAACGGTACGAAAGTGGAGGCCCAGGGCCGGGAGATCAACGGCACGCTGACCATGCGCAATCACGCGCCGTGGCAGGCGGCGATCCGCTATCTCTACTACAACCCGGCCGCCGCGAGTAAAGATAAACCGGCGGATGCCTCGCCGCTGAGTCAAACCTCCCGCGTCGACTTTAGCGGCTGGCCCGATCTCCAGCTGCGCTGCGCGGAGTGCTGGCTGTGGGGACAGAAATATGGTCGTATCGACGGTGATTTTGTCATTCAGGGAAATACGCTTACGCTCACCGGTGGATTGATCGACACCGGCTTTGGCCGCATGACGGCAGGCGGGGAATGGGTGAATAATCCGGGCGAGCAGCGAACGTCCCTCAAGGGCGACATTAAAGGCAACAAACTGGATGCGGCAGCCAATTTCTTTGGCATCAGCACGCCGCTGCGCGGTTCGTCATTTGACGTCGATTACGATCTTCACTGGCGCGACGCCCCGTGGAAGCCGGATGAGGCCTCGCTGAACGGCATTCTGAAAACCCGCTTCGGCAAAGGTGAAATCGCCGACGTGAGCACGGGGCGCGCCGGGCAGATCCTGCGCCTGCTGAGTTTTGATGCGCTGCTGCGCAAGCTGCGCTTCGATTTCAGCGATACCTTCAGTGAAGGGTTTTACTACGATTCCATCCGCAGTACGGCGTGGATCAAGGACGGCGTTCTACATACGGACGATACGCTGGTGGATGGCCTGGAAGCGGATATCGCCATGAAAGGCTCGGTCAACCTCGTGCGCCGCGAGCTGGATATGGAAGCCGTGGTGGCGCCGGAAATTTCCGCGAGCGTGGGCGTTGCGGCGGCCTTCGTGGTGAACCCGATTGTCGGTGCGGCGGTGTTTGCCGCCAGCAAAGTGCTGGGGCCGCTGTGGAGCAAGGTCTCCATTCTGCGCTACCGCATTACCGGTCCGGTCGATAAACCGCAGATTAACGAGGTGCTGCGCCAGCCGCGCAAAGATGCACAGCAATGATTTGACGTGGGCAGGTAATTGCCTCACTCTCAATAAATACGATCTTTATACCGCCACGGGCGGCAACGAACGAGTAGCAATACGATGAGTCTGAACCTGGTAAGTGAACATTTGCTCGCAGCGAACGGCCTGAACCATCAGGACCTGTTCTCCATTCTTGGTCAACTGACCGAACGCCGTCTCGACTACGGCGACCTTTATTTCCAGTCGAGCTATCACGAATCCTGGGTTTTAGAAGACAGCATCATTAAAGATGGCTCTTATAACATCGACCAGGGCGTTGGCGTCCGCGCCGTCAGCGGGGAGAAAACCGGTTTTGCGTATGCCGATCAGATTAGCCTCGCCGCACTTGAGCAGAGCGCGCAGGCCGCGCGCACAATTGTGCGTGATACCGGCGATGGTCGCGTGAAAACCCTGGGAGAAGTGCAGCACTCTGCGCTCTATACCAGCATCGATCCGCTGCAGAGCATGAGCCGTGAAGAGAAGCTGGATATCCTGCGCCGCGTGGACAAAGTGGCGCGCGCGGCAGATAAACGCGTGCAGGAAGTTTCAGCCAGCCTGAGCGGTGTGTATGAACTGATTCTGGTGGCGGCAACGGACGGTACCCTGGCGGCAGATGTCCGTCCGCTTGTGCGTCTCTCTATCAGCGTGCAGGTCGATGAGGACGGCAAACGCGAGCGCGGTTCAAGCGGCGGCGGCGGTCGTTTTGGCTATGACTGGTTCCTGGGCGACGTTGACGGTGAAGCGCGCGCTGACGCGTGGGCAAAAGAAGCCGTGCGCATGGCGCTGGTGAATCTGAATGCCGTCGCGGCGCCGGCGGGTTCATTCCCGGTGGTGCTGGGTGCCGGCTGGCCGGGCGTGCTGCTGCATGAGGCGGTGGGCCATGGTCTGGAAGGCGACTTTAACCGTCGCGGAACGTCGGTATTCAGCGGTCAGATTGGTCAACTTGTCTCCTCTGAACTGTGCACCGTGGTGGATGATGGCACCATGCGCGATCGTCGCGGCTCGGTCGCTATCGACGATGAAGGTACGCCCGGCCAGTACAACGTGCTGATCGAAAACGGCGTGCTGAAAGGCTACATGCAGGACAAACTCAACGCGCGCCTGATGGGCGTTGCGCCAACGGGTAACGGCCGTCGTGAGTCCTACGCGCACCTGCCGATGCCGCGCATGACCAATACCTACATGCTGCCGGGCAAATCCACGCCGCAGGAGATTATCGAATCCGTTGATTACGGTGTCTTTGCGCCTAACTTTGGCGGCGGCCAGGTGGACATCACCTCCGGTAAGTTTGTCTTCTCTACCTCAGAAGCGTATCTGATCGAGAAGGGCAAAGTGACCAAAGCGGTGAAAGGTGCGACGCTGATCGGCTCCGGTATTGAAGCCATGCAGCAGATCTCCATGGTCGGTAACGATCTGAAGCTGGATAACGGCGTGGGCGTCTGCGGTAAAGAGGGCCAGAGCCTGCCGGTGGGCGTGGGCCAGCCAACGCTGAAAGTAGACAACCTGACGGTGGGCGGCACAGCCTGACCTGAGCAAATATAAAAAAAGGCGCTACAGATGTAGCGCCTTTTTTTTAACGTAAGTTACCCAGCGGTATCTCCGGATCCGGCTCGTGTGTGATGCGGTTACGCAAGTCACGACGAATAATTTCGATCGACCAGAACCAGACCAGATGGCCCACGATCTCTGACACGTGTTCATACCACGGCAGCTCAAACAGCGGCGGCGTAAGCCCCATCAGCGGGAAGGAGATCATATGCACAAAGAGCTGAGCTAACGCACCCGCCAGCAAACCCTGCCAGAGTTTAATTTTCGGGAAGACTTCAGCCACGATACAGTAGCCAACAGCGAAGACGATGGAGAAAATAATATGCGTTACGCCGACCCAGTTAAATATATGTCCGGCAAATGTATAAACTGCTGCGTTAGGATCGACAACGCCAAGCCAGTCACGTAAAAATACATAGGGAGGGTTTAAAAAATTGCGGGAGCAGTCGATCTGACCTGCGGCTCTTATTAAGTGCTCAGGTCCGCATGCGCCGGTGAATAAGTCGGCAGGGCTACGTGGCGGAAGCGGCACTTCGGCTCCCCATTTGACAAAAGCGGAGACGATCCCTGCAATTAAACCGATGAACGCGGCGAGTCCATAGCGCCTGCGTGAAGGCGGTGTTTGTTCAAATAGATTCATTTCTTTTCCTTGTTTAACGTCATCCTGCGAAATACATTTTATTATTCATATCAGCAACAAATTAATAACAGTCTGACGAGCAGACTGCATATAAAGTAATGGGCTGATGGCGGTAGTGTCAATTAGCTATTCCTGATAGTGGCGAAGGAATATTCCTGAATGAATACGGGATTCATCCTGGGAATATTCATCGGTCCTATACGTTCAGGAATAAATGGATTATTCCTTTCGTCTTCCCCGCATCCCCTGAAACAGCTCCGCCACGTCCACAAAATACTCGGTCAGATAGTTAATACACACCTGGACTTTCAGCGGGAGCTTGTCTTTTTCGGTATACAGGGCGTACACCGGACGCGGATCGGATTGGTAGCGCGGGAAGAGGATCTCCAGCACGCCGCTGTTAATTTCGTTGATCACCCACATCAGCGGCACGTAGGCGATCCCGGCGCCAGCCACCAGCCAGCGCGAAATGGTCATGGGGTCGTTAGTGACAAACCGCCCCTCCGGCAGCAGTTTGGTGGAGATCCCTTCCGGGGCAATCAGCTCAAATTCATTGTCGGGCCGCACGCTGTACTCCAGCCACGAGTGGTTGGTGAGATCGGCGGGTTTCTCCGGCACACCGTACTGGGCCAGATAGCTCTTCGAAGCGCAGACGACCATCGGCATGCTGCCCAGCCGACGCGAGAACAGGCTGGAATCCTGCAGCGCGCCGACGCGGATCACCACGTCCAGGCCGTCGGCAATCAGATCCGGCGCCGGGATACCCGTCACCAGATTGACGGTAAGCCCGGGGTACTCTTTCAGCATATCCGCCGTCATGGCAGCGAGAACATTTTGTGCCATAGTTGAAGAACACCCGATGCGCAGCGTGCCGATGGGGGTGTTGTTGAAGGCGTAGAGCTGTTCGTGAACATCCCGCACTTCCAGAAGCATGCGACGACAGCCCTGATAGTAAATTTTACCCGCTTCCGTCAGGCCAATGCTGCGGGTACTGCGGTTGAGCAGCTTGACCTGAAGCTCATCTTCCAGTTTGGACACCGTCTGGCTGATAGAGGAGACGCTCATCTGAAGCTGGCGTGCAGCGGCGGTAAAGGAGCCCAGTTCAACCACTTTGGCGAAGACTGACATGCGTTTTAAACGTTCCATTGTTCACTCTGGCTTAAAAGTGATTTAGATCACATATTATAGATAACAGCATAACAGTTACGTTAATATATTATTAATTACATAACGGCTGCGCCATTCTCGCCCGGCGTTTCTTGCTCTCCTGCGGTGGCGTGCGCTAAAAAATTCTGAAGCCTGCACTCTCTCTTATCAAGGTCAACATGAGTCTGTTTCCCGTTATCGTGGTGTTCGGTCTGTCGTTCCCACCGATATTTTTCGAGCTTCTTTTATCACTGGCGATCTTCTGGCTGGTGCGCAAGGTGCTGGTCCCTACCGGGATCTACGATTTCGTCTGGCACCCTGCATTGTTCAATACCGCGCTGTATTGCTGCCTGTTTTACCTGATATCGCGCATGTTTGTCTGAGGTTGATGTGAAAACGCTAACAAGAAAAATCTCCCGCACTGCCATCACCATGGCGCTGGTTATCCTCGCCTTCATTGCCATTTTCCGCGCCTGGGTCTATTACACCGAATCACCGTGGACGCGTGATGCACGCTTCAGCGCCGATGTGGTGGCCATCGCCCCTGACGTGGCCGGTCTTATCACGGCGGTTAACGTTCACGATAACCAGCTGGTGAAAAAAGATCAGGTTCTGTTCACCATCGACCAGCCTCGATACCAGAAAGCGCTGGAAGAGGCGGAAGCGGACGTGGCCTATTACCAGGCGCTGGCTGCGGAGAAACGCCGTGAGGCGGGCCGCCGTAATCAGCTTGGCGTTCAGGCAATGTCCCGTGAAGAGATTGACCAGTCCAACAACGTGCTGCAAACCGTGCTGCACCAGCTGGCGAAAGCAGAAGCAACGAGCGATCTGGCGAAGCTCGATCTGGAGCGTACCGTGATCCGCGCGCCGTCTGATGGCTGGGTGACCAACCTTAACGTCTATGCCGGGGAATTCATTACCCGTGGCTCAACCGCCGTGGCGCTGGTGAAACAGAACTCTTTCTATGTACTCGCCTATATGGAAGAGACCAAGCTGGAAGGCGTACGTCCCGGCTATCGGGCAGAAATCACGCCGCTGGGCAGCAACCGCGTCTTTAAAGGTACCGTCGACAGCGTCGCCGCAGGGGTCACCAACTCCAGCAGTTCGCGTGATGCAAAAGGGATGGCAACGGTGGATTCCAACCTCGAGTGGGTGCGTCTGGCCCAGCGCGTGCCGGTCCGTATCCACCTGGACGAACAGCAGGGCAATCTGTGGCCTGCCGGTACCACGGCGACGGTGGTGATTACTGGTGAAAAAGATCGGGATGCCAGCCAGGACTCGTTCTTCCGTAAAATCGCCCACCGTCTGCGCGAGTTTGGTTAATCGCTATGGGCATCTTTTCCATCGCCAGCCAGCACATTCGCTTCGCCGTGAAGCTGGCGTGTGCCATTGTGCTGGCGCTGTTTGTTGGCTTTCACTTCCAGCTTGAAACCCCGCGCTGGGCAGTGCTGACGGCCGCGATTGTCGCGGCGGGTCCCGCCTTTGCCGCGGGTGGGGAACCCTATTCAGGCGCGATCCGCTATCGCGGAATGCTGCGTATCATCGGGACGTTCATCGGCTGTATCGCGGCGCTCACCATTATTATCCTGATGATCCGCACGCCGCTGCTGATGCTGATGGTGTGCTGTATCTGGGCGGGCTTCTGCACCTGGATCTCATCCCTGGTGAAAGTGGAGAACTCCTATGCCTGGGGTCTGGCGGGCTATACCGCGCTGATTATTATCATCACCATCCAGTCCGAGCCGCTGCTGGCTCCGCAGTTTGCGGTGGAGCGATGCAGTGAGATTGTCATTGGTATCGTGAGTGCAATTGTCGCGGACCTGCTGTTCTCCCCGCGCTCCATCAAGCAGGAAGTCGACCGTGAGCTTGATGCGCTGATTGTCGCCCAGTACCAGCTGATGCAGCTCTGCATTAAGCACGGCGATAGCGAAGAGGTGGATAAAGCCTGGAGCGGGCTGGTTCGCCGCACGCAGGCGCTGGAAGGGATGCGCAGCAATCTCAATATGGAGTCGTCACGCTGGGCTCGCGCTAACCGTCGTCTGAAAGCCCTTAATACGGTCTCGTTAACGCTGATTACCCAGGCATGTGAAACCTACCTGATTCAGAACACGCGCCCGGAAGTGGTCACCGATACGTTCCGCGAACTGTTCGCTGAGCCAGTGGAAACGGTGCAGGACGTGCACAAGCAGCTTAAGCGTATGCGCAGGGTTATTGCCTGGACAGGGGAACGTGACACGCCGGTAACGATCTACACCTGGGTCGGCGCCGCGACGCGCTACCTGCTGCTGAAACGCGGCGTGATCGGGAATACCAAAATCAGCGCGGCGGAAGAAGAGGTACTGCAGGGCGAAGTGGTGATCAAGCCGGAATCCGCCGAGCGCCATCACGCGATGGTCAACTTCTGGCGTACGACGCTTGCCTGTATGCTCGGCACGCTGTTCTGGCTGTGGACGGGCTGGACGTCTGGCAGCGGCGCGATGGTGATGATTGCCGTCGTGACCGCACTGGCGATGCGTCTGCCTAACCCGCGTATGGTCGCCATCGATTTCCTGTACGGCACCCTTGCCGCCCTGCCGATCGGCGCGCTCTATTTTCTGGTCATCATCCCGTCGACGCAGCAGAGCATGCTGCTGCTCTGTATTAGCCTGGCAGTGATGGCGTTCTTTATCGGTATAGAAGTGCAAAAGCGGCGTCTGGGATCGCTGGGGGCGTTGGCGAGTACGATTAATATCATCGTGCTGGATAACCCGATGACCTTCCATTTCAGCCAGTTCCTCGACAGCGCGTTAGGTCAGCTGGTGGGCTGTTTCCTGGCGATGATGGTGATTCTGCTGGTCCGCGATAATTCGCAGGCAAGAACGGGCCGCGTGCTGTTGAACCAGTTTGTGTCGGCCGCCGTGTCGTCGATGACAACCAACACCGCGCGTCGTAAAGAGAACCACCTGCCCGCGCTCTACCAGCAGCTGTTTTTACTGCTGAACAAGTTCCCGGGCGACATCGCCAAGTTCCGCCTGGCGCTGACCATGATCATTGCACACCAGCGTCTGCGCAATGCGCCGGTGCCGATCAACGACGATCTGTCGGCCTGGCACCGCCAGCTGCGTCGTACCGCGGACCACGTGCTTTCCGCCAGCAGTGATGACAAACGACGCCGCTACTTTACGCAGCTGCTTGCAGAGCTTGATATTTACCAGGAGAAGCTTAAAACCTGGGAAGCGCCGCCTCAGGTGACCGAGCCGGTAGGACGGCTGGTGTTGATGCTGCATCGCTACCAGAATGCCCTCACGGATAGCTGACTGAAGTAAAAAAACCGACGCCAAAAGCGTCGGTTTTTTTGTGGCTATACTTATTCCAGCACGTTCTTACATTTCAGGAAGGGAGGACACATGACGACCCAGGCGCTTCAGGATCACATCCTTTTTCAGACCGGTTATCTGGTCAACGGGATCTGGAAAACGCTGGACACGACCTTCGATGTGCTTAACCCCGCTACCGGGGAAGTCATCGCGAAAGTCGCGAAAGCGGGTAAAACACAAACCGAAGAGGCTATCGCAGCGGCCACCAAAGCCTTCCCGGCCTGGCGTGCCAAAACCGCGAAAGAGCGCTCGGCGATTCTTTATCGCTGGTACGAACTGATTATTGAGAATAAAAGCTGGCTCGGGCAGCTAATGACCACCGAGCAGGGCAAGCCGCTGAAAGAAGCGGAAGGTGAGGTGGAGTACGCTGCCAGCTTTATCCAGTGGTTTGCCGAAGAGGCCAAGCGCGCCAACGGGGAAATTATTCCGCCGATCAAACCCGGCTCGCGCATTCTGGCGACCCGCGAACCCATAGGCGTGGTGGCGGCGATAACGCCGTGGAACTTCCCAATGGCCATGCTCACCCGCAAATTAGGCCCGGCGCTGGCTGCGGGGTGCACCGGAGTGATCAAACCGGCCAATAACACGCCGCTCAGTGCCTTTGCGCTGCTCACCCTGGCAAAACAGGCCGGCGTACCCGACGGCGTGCTCAACGCCGTGGCCGGGAATACCCATGAAATCAGCGATGCGATTATGGCAAGCCGAGACGTGCGTAAAATCTCCTTTACCGGCTCGACCTCCGTCGGCAAAACGCTGGTGCGTAATGCTGCCGAAACCATGAAAAAAGTCTCGATGGAGCTGGGGGGAAATGCCCCGTATATCGTTTTTGAGGATGCAGATATCGACGCGGCGGTGAAGGGGGCGATTGCCAACAAGTTCCGCAATGCCGGGCAGGTCTGCGTCAGCGTGAACCGTTTTTATATTCAGGAAACCGTCTACGACAAGTTTGTGAATAAACTTGCCGATGCCGTGAAGGCGCTCAAGGTGGGGAATGGCCTTGACGAGGGCGTTGTTGTCGGGCCGCTGATTGAATCTGCTGCGGTCGACAAGGTGCGTGAGCATGTCGACGATGCCGTCTCACGGGGGGCAACCGTACTGGCAGGGGGTAAGCCCCATCCGCTTGGCGGGAATTTCTGGATGCCAACCGTGCTGGGCGACTGCCATGAAGGCATGAAGCTGGCAGAAGAAGAGACATTTGGCCCGGTTGCGGCGTGTTTCCGTTTCACCTCGGAAGATGAAGTGATCCAGCGTGCCAACAACACACCCTACGGTCTGGCGGCTTACTTCTATACCCAGAATCTCTCACGTGTTTTCCGCGTTTCGCAGGCGATCGAGAGCGGGATGATTGGTATTAACGAGTGTGCCGTCTCCACGGAGCTGGGGCCCTTTGGCGGCGTAAAAGAGTCAGGCCTGGGTCGTGAGGGCTCCGTGCTGGGCCTGGAAGAGTATCTTGAAGTGAAAACCCTTCACATTGGGGGATTATAATAGACAGGGCGGCATCTGCCGCTCGCCTGGACTGGGTGGCTGGCAATGAAAACCTATACCTTTGATTTTGACGAGATCGACAGTCAGGAAGACTTCTACCGTGAATTTATCCGGGTGTTTGATCTTGAACGGGAAAGCGTGACGAATCTGGATACGCTGTGGGACGTGGTGACCGGTAGCCTGCTGCCGCTACCGCTGGAAATTGAGTTCATCCATTTGCCCGATAAGCTGCGCAGACGTTTTGGCGCACTGATATTACTGTTCGATGAAGCGGAAGAAGAGCTGGAAGGGCAGCTGCGTTTTAACGCGCGGCACTGAATGAAAAAAGCCCCTGACCATCAGGCCAGGGGCAAGTCGTATGATGAGATACGACGAGGGTTTATTTATACAGTTCTGCAGTTGCATGCCAGTGGTCACCCTGATTCAGTTCGGTGACGCGATAGCTGCTGGCACCTGCTTTTTCAGCTTTGGCAGCCAGTTCGTGACGGATATCCATCGGAGAGCCGGTAACAGACGTCACGGAGATGCTGCCCATAGGCTGCAGATTTTGTGCCTGGTCGGCATTCACCTGCTGTACGGCTGCGCTTGCGCCGAAAGAGAGAACAGATGCCAGACCGAGGGTTGCGATGATCAATTTGGTTTTCATAGTCTTTACTCCTGAATAGGGTTTTTGCTCAACGGCGAGAAGGGTTGAAAAGCTATTTTTATGCCTGGTGCCGTTGAGTGGAGATTTACGTGTTCAGTTATTGCTCAAACTTATTTGTACAGCTCAGCGGTGGCGTGCCAGTGTGCACCAGAGCGCGCTTCGATGATGCGATAGGATGACGCACCCTTTTCTTCCGCTTTTTTGTTCAGCATCTCATGCATGTCCATTGGCGATGTGCCGACCGCGCCGACAGAAACCGTACCGATGGCCTGGCGGGATTGCGCCTGGTCAGCATTGATAGCGTCAGCCGCGAAGGCACCGAATGACAGGACAGACAGGACGCTCAGCGCCGCTACAGTTGATTTGATTTTCATGATTTTTACCTCGTCGAATTTTTTAATGGGGTCTTGTTTCGTGACCCTCATCACAAAATCAAGTATACACTAATAACGGAAAAAATTAATACCAGACTAATGGTTTCTATTGTTATTACGTGTTAACCAGTCTTTTTTATAACCAAATTGCATAATATTGGGTGTTTTTTGCACATTTTAGTTGGTTATATCTAATGAAATCATATGGATATCAGCTTTTGATTTTTTGTGCGATTTTTTGATTTAGCATTCACCTGATGAATGTTAATGGGTGGTAAAAAGCACTATTTGTCAAAGGCAGAGGCAGTGAAAAAGAGGGGGAAACGGTGTGGAGGCAGAACGATCCCCGCAGCGGCGCTACGGGGAAAGGGGATTAGAGTTCCTGTTCGAACAGAACCAGAATCGCTTCGTGGAGATCTTTAACGGAGAAACCGCTGGCTGGCGTGGTAAAGATGGTGTCATCACCGGCGATAGTCCCGAGGATACCTTCCGTTTTACCCAATGAGTCCAGCATGCGGGCAATCAGCTGTGCGGCACCTGGGCTTGTGTGGATCACCACAACGGCATCGTTGTAGTCGATATCCAGAACCAGATTCTTGAGCGGGCTGGAGGTGGTCGGCACGCCAAGTTCAGCCGGCAGGCAATAGACCATCTCCATCTTGGCGTTACGGGTACGTACCGCGCCAAATTTCGTTAACATGCGGGAGACCTTCGACTGATTGATGTTGTCGAAGCCCTGTTCCTGCAGCGCCTGAACAATTTCTCCCTGAGAACTGAATTTCTCTTCTTTAAGTAGCGCTTTAAACGCCTTTACTAATTCTTCTTGCTTAGACGAGCTTCGCATAAGTCACCCGGAATATGACGATAGAAACAACATTATTATGCATGTGGATGAATTTTTATGCAAATTATCTACTCAGCGCGAGGCTGAAATAATGTTATGAAAGGGAGTGATTTTATCAGAATTCGTTATCAGAAAACATGCCTGGGTCACGCCGCGCAAATAAGCTTAAAAGTAAATTAAATGTTATCAAAATGATGTTGTTTTGGTGGCGGGGCAGGGTGTATTGTAACCACCTCTTAATTCGTTGCCGTCTGTCGTCAGATAGCCTTCTGAAGAGAGATAAAGTCGCGCGACCTCAAATTCTTTAGCTACGAAAATTGTAATTAAACACTTGCTGAATTATGGTCGCCGCAACGGATTTACAGATACTTAAGTTAACCATAATAAGGAGTTTAGGATGAAAGTCGCAGTCCTCGGCGCTGCTGGTGGTATCGGCCAGGCGCTTGCCCTACTACTGAAAACCCAACTGCCTTCAGGCTCAGAACTCTCCCTGTACGATATTGCTCCGGTAACCCCAGGTGTGGCGGTTGACCTGAGCCACATCCCAACTGCTGTAAAAATCAAAGGCTTCTCCGGTGAAGATGCGCGTCCTGCTCTGCAGGGTGCCGACGTGGTGCTGATTTCTGCAGGCGTGGCGCGTAAGCCAGGCATGGATCGTTCAGACCTGTTCAACGTCAACGCGGGCATCGTGAAAAACCTGGTGCAGCAGATTGCTGAAGTGTGCCCGAAAGCGTGCATCGGTATCATCACTAACCCGGTGAACACCACCGTTGCTATCGCGGCAGAAGTGCTGAAGAAAGCAGGTGTTTACGACAAAAACAAACTGTTCGGCGTAACCACGCTGGATATTATTCGCTCCAACACCTTTGTTGCTGAGCTGAAGGGCAAACAGCCTACAGAAGTGGAAGTGCCGGTCATCGGCGGTCACTCTGGCGTTACCATCCTGCCTCTGCTGTCGCAGATCCCAGGCGTGAGCTTCACCGAGCAGGAAGTGGCTGACCTGACTAAACGCATCCAGAACGCGGGCACCGAAGTGGTGGAAGCGAAGGCGGGTGGCGGTTCTGCAACCCTGTCTATGGGCCAGGCGGCTGCACGTTTCGGTCTGTCGCTGGTTCGCGCTCTGCAGGGCGAGAAAGGCGTTGTTGAATGCGCTTACGTTGAAGGCGATGGCGAACACGCTCGCTTCTTCTCTCAGCCGCTGCTGCTGGGCAAAAATGGTATCGAAGAGCGTAAATCCATTGGTACGCTGAGCGCGTTTGAACAACACGCGATGGAAGGCATGCTGGATACGCTGAAGAAAGATATCACCCTGGGTGAAGAGTTCGTTAACAAGTAATACGAACCGTCTCCCGGCAAAAAAACGGAGCTTATCGCTCCGTTTTTTTATGCCTGTCAGTTCGTTGCCGGGTATTCCTGAATGGTGACCTGCAGCGTCAGTTTCTTATCGTTGCGCATGACTTCAACAGGGATGATAGAGCCCGGGCGAATTTCTGCCACCTGATCCATCGTCTCCAGCGCAGAAACCGCCGGTGTGCCGTTAACCGACACAATGACGTCATTGACCTGAATCCCCGCGTTGGCCGCCGGACCCCCTGGCGCCACCTCGTTCACCACGATGCCCTGGATCTGATCGATCCCGCCACCCTGGGTATGCATCGGCGCAATTTCACGGCCACCGATACCGATATAGCCGCGGATCACGCGTCCGTCGCGGATCAGCTTATCCATAATTTTGGTCGCCAGTTGGAACGGAATGGCAAAGCCGATGCCTTCCGGCGTCTCGCCGTCGTTACTCTTATCGAACGAGAGGGTGTTGATGCCCATCAGTTCGCCCAGCGAGTTGACCAGCGCACCGCCGGAGTTACCGTGGTTGATGGAGGCATCGGTTTGCAGGAAGTTCTGCCGTCCGGATGGGTTGAGGCCAATACGCCCGGTCGCGCTGATAATCCCCTGGGTGATGGTCTGGCCCAGGTTGTAAGGGTTACCAATCGCCAGGACGACGTCACCAATATGCGGGGTACGTTTACGGTTGATCGGGATGACCGGCAAACCGCCCGTGGCGTTAATCTTCAGGACGGCAAGGTCAGTCAGGCTGTCAGAGCCAACGAGTAATGCCTCAAACACGCGGCCATCCTGTAGGGCGACGATGATCTGGTCGGCATCGTTTATCACGTGCTTGTTGGTAATAATGTAGCCGCGCTCGTCCATGATTACCCCGGAGCCGAGAGTGCGGATCTCCAGCTGGTTGTGGGCTGAGGTATTCAGGCCACGGTTATAGACGTTAACTACGGCAGGTGCGGCACGGCGAACGGCCTGGTTATAGGTGGCCGGCGTTTCATCCGTGCTATCGAACTGAGGGGCCGACAGTTTATTGAACTGACGTAAAGACGGCAGCGCCAGCAGCAGCAGGCCAGCGACAATCAAACCGATGACAATAGAACGTAAGAGCTTTAAAAGCATGATGCGCGTGTCGTTAAAAAAGGAACGATTTGCAGCATAACATGAGTTATCCGGACATCACACGCAGCGGTGATGTCCGGGTCGCAAATGCTTAGCGCAACAGAATATAGATAGACTCATTGCCGCGCATGACCTGCAGGGCAATAACCGCCGGTTTACTCTCCATCACCTTGCGCAGTTCGGCAATGGACTGCACGCGATTGCGGTTTACCCCAATGATCACATCTTCCTGATGCAATCCGGCCTGTGCGGCAGGGCTGCTCTTCTCAACGGTGTCGATGCGAATGCCTTTCGTACCGTCTTTCAGCTGTCCATCGCTCAGCGTCGCACCCTGCAGCGCCGGGGCGATCAGCTCCGCACTGGCAGAGGAGGAGGTGCTCTTATCCAGCGTCACTTCAACGTCCAGCGGCTTACCGTCACGGATCAGACCCAGCTTCACTTTGGCGCCGGGTTCGGTGGTCGCTATCCGCGAGCGCAGCTCGGCAAAGCTGCTCAGCGGCTTGTCGTTGAGGCTGACGATCACATCGCCCGATTTGATGCCTGCTTTTGCCGAGCCGGAGTTAGGCAGCACTTCACTGACAAACGCCCCGCGCTGTACGTTGATGTTGAATACTTTGGCGATATCGGCGCTCATCTCCATACCTTTAATACCCAGCAGCCCGCGTTTGATTTCGCCGAACTGAATGAGCTGCTGCGCCAGGGTTTTGGCCATATTGCTGGGAATCGCAAAACCGATCCCGATGCTGCCGCCACCCGGGGCCAGAATGGCTGTGTTGATCCCAATCAGCTCACCGTTAAGGTTAAGCAATGCCCCGCCGGAGTTCCCACGGTTGATTGAGGCATCGGTCTGGATAAAGTTTTCCAGCCCTTCCAGATTGAGGCCGCTGCGTCCCAGCGCGGAGACGATCCCGGATGTGGCGGTTTGCCCTAAGCCAAAGGGGTTGCCCACGGCGACGGCAAAATCACCGACGCGCAGTTTGTCGGAGTCCGCGATGGCAATCTGGGTCAGGTTACTCGGGTTTTGTACCTGCAACAGCGCAATGTCGCTCTGGTCATCACCGCCAATCAGTTTGGCATCAAATTCGCGGCCATCGTTTAGCTGGACGCTGATTTTATCGGCCTGGCTGATGACATGATTGTTAGTCAGAATGTAGCCTTTTGCCGCATCAATAATGACGCCGGAACCCAGGCCTTCAAAAGGCTGGGCCTGCTGGTCGGGAGACTCATCGCCAAAATATTTTTTCAGTTCTTCAGGGACGCGTTGGCTTTGTACCGCAGTGCCCTCAACCTGAACGCTGACCACCGCAGGCAACACTTTTTCCAGCATGGGTGCGAGGCTTGGAATGGCCGCCTGGCCAGGCACCTGGGAGGGAAGGGCGGCAAATACAGGGACGGACGCCGAGAGAGATAACCCGACACTTAACGCGATAGCGCTCAACAGCTGGTTTTTTTTCTTCATCGATGTTGACTCTCGTAACCTGGAATAAAGGAAAAACGGCCCCAAAAACACGTTGATGTTATTGAATTTTAAACCGCTGAACAATGAGGTGTTTAACTAAATGATAGCTGGGGTCAGGAAGAAAGGACGGGCGCAATCGCTGCGCCCGTAAAATAAATTCAGGTTGTGCGATTAATCGCGTTTTACACCGCCGCGCAGCAGGCCGGACGCGCCGTCTGAATAGTCGCGAGGCATCTGAACAGGCGCCTGGTCGTTACCGGCTTCAGAGTCTGCCAGACGGTTGCGGAACGGATTGGTTTCCGCCGTCATTTCCGGCAGCAGGCTGCTGGAGCTTTTTGCCATATGCTGATACAGCTGACGATAGTCGGTCGCCATGTTGTCCAGCAGCTCGGCGCTACGAGCAAAATGGCTGACCAGCTCTTCACGATACTCTTCCAGCTCGGCTTTGTTCTTTTCCAGTTCGTACTGCAGTGACTGCTGCTGACGCAATTTGCGATTACCGAAACGCATGGCCACAGCACCGATGACGATGCCGACGACTAAACCGATTAGCGCATATTCCCAGGTCATGAACTTCTCCCGTTGTCTTGTTGTTCCGTAGGGTGTTGGCTCGGCTCCTGCCTGTGCCTGATAATGCCACTATAACCGCTATTTCCGTAGAAGTGGAATCCTGACGTATCATCGCGTAGTGTAGAACGGCCTTTTTTTCATCAGTCACGTCTGCTGGTGAGCGTTAATTGAAGGAATAACAATAAGATTATGCAAAACCTGTCCCCTGCATCGCGATATCAACTGGCCCTAAACGAGGGCACTCATCAGCCGGATGACGTACAGCGTGAGGCGGTAAGTCGTCTGGAGATGATTTATCAGGAACTCACGGCCAAACCCGCTGAAACCGAACAGAATGGTGGGCTAAAGGCGGCATTTGGACGGTTGCTCGGAAAAAAAGCGCCACAGGCCCACGCGCCGGTGCGCGGTCTTTATATGTGGGGCGGGGTCGGTCGCGGAAAAACCTGGCTGATGGACATGTTCTACCAGAGCCTGCCGGGGGCGCGTAAACAGCGTCTGCACTTCCACCGCTTTATGCTGCGTGTGCATGAAGAGCTGACTGCGCTGCAGGGTAAAAGCGATCCGCTGGAGATTGTGGCCGACAGGTTCAAGGCAGAAACGGACGTGCTCTGCTTCGATGAATTTTTTGTGTCTGACATCACCGATGCCATGCTGTTAGGCGGCCTGATGAAAGCGCTTTTTGCCCGCGGGATCACGCTGGTGGCCACGTCGAATATTCCGCCGGATGAGCTTTACCGCAACGGCCTGCAGCGGGCACGCTTCCTGCCTGCCATCGACGCCATTAAGCAGCATTGTGACATTATGAACGTTGATGCCGGTGTCGATTATCGCCTGCGCACCTTAACCCAGGCGCACCTGTGGCTCTCGCCGTTAAATGCGAAGACCACCCGCGAGATGGATAAACTCTGGCTGGCGCTGGCGGGGGCAAAACGCGAGCACGCCCCGGAACTCGAGATTAACCATCGCCCGCTGCCAACGCTCGGCGTTGAAAACCAAACGCTGGCGGTCTCCTTTACGACGCTGTGCGTTGATGCCCGCAGCCAGCACGACTACATTGCGCTTTCACGTCTGTTCCACACCGTGATGGTGCTGGATGTGCCGGTGATGACGCGACTGATGGAGAGCGAGGCGCGGCGCTTCATCGCGATGGTGGACGAGTTTTACGAGCGCCACGTCAAGCTGGTGATTAGCGCCGAGGTTCCTTTATATGAGATCTACCAGGGAGAGCGGCTAAAGTTTGAGTTCCAGCGCTGCCTGTCTCGCCTGCAGGAGATGCAGAGCGAGGAATACCTGAAGCTGGAGCATATGCCATAAACGCCACCCTCTCCCTGTGAAGGGGGACTTGTCGGCCGGGTAAGGCGCAGCCGCCACCCGGCATTTTCCACCGCCTCGAAAAACCCAATTTGAATCACATTTAAGGGTCGATCTTTGACCTCAACTTCTCTATAATCTTGCGACCCCACGTTACGAGAAGGTTTTTTTCCCGAAACTTTCTATGTGTCGGCATGTGCTATTCGAAGGGGTAGGTTTGCCGGACTTTGTCGTGTGAACCTCAACTGACTAAACGTTTGGGTGTTCACCAACGTGTAACTTATTATTTGGGTAAGCTTTTAATGAAAACTTTTACAGCTAAACCAGAAACCGTACAGCGCGACTGGTATGTTGTTGACGCGACCGGTAAAACTCTGGGCCGTCTGGCTACTGAACTGGCTCGTCGCCTGCGCGGTAAGCACAAAGCGGAATACACTCCGCACGTTGATACCGGTGATTACATCATCGTTCTGAACGCTGACAAAGTTGCTGTTACCGGCAACAAGCGTACTGACAAAATGTACTACCACCACACCGGCCACATCGGTGGTATCAAAGAAGCGACCTTTGAAGAGATGATTGCTCGCCGTCCTGAGCGTGTGATTGAAATCGCGGTTAAAGGCATGCTGCCAAAAGGCCCGCTGGGTCGTGCTATGTTCCGTAAACTGAAAGTTTACGCAGGCAACGAGCACAACCACGCGGCACAGCAACCGCAAGTTCTTGACATCTAATCGGGATTATAGGCAATGGCTGAAAATCAATACTACGGCACTGGTCGCCGCAAAAGTTCCGCAGCTCGCGTTTTCATCAAACCGGGCAGTGGTAAAATCGTAATCAACCAGCGTTCTCTGGAACAGTACTTCGGTCGCGAAACTGCCCGCATGGTAGTTCGCCAGCCGCTGGAACTGGTTGATATGGTAGAAAAACTGGATCTGTACATCACCGTTAAAGGTGGTGGTATCTCCGGTCAGGCAGGTGCGATCCGTCACGGTATCACCCGCGCTCTGATGGAGTACGACGAATCCCTGCGTTCTGAACTGCGTAAAGCTGGCTTCGTTACTCGTGACGCGCGTCAGGTTGAACGTAAGAAAGTGGGTCTGCGTAAAGCACGTCGTCGTCCACAGTTCTCCAAACGTTAATCCATTCTGCTTACGCAGAACGATTGGCGAAAAACCCGCTTCGGCGGGTTTTTTTATGGATAATGCGCAGGTTATCCACAATATCCATGCATATATCTTCTCTTTTTCCACATTTCCAGAATCCCCTCACCACAAAGCCATCAAAATCTGGTAAACTATCATCCAATTTTCTGCCCAAATATCGGTGAATACTCGATTTTTGTTCGATTCTTGAACAATGTGTCTTCTCTGGGATGGGCGATACAACATCTGGCTGGCCCCTGTTGGGCTGGTAGCAGTAAAAATTCTGAATATACCTGGAGGTTTTCATGGCTGTCGCTGCCAACAAACGTTCGGTAATGACGCTGTTTTCTGGTCCTACTGACATTTATAGCCATCAGGTTCGTATCGTGCTGGCCGAGAAGGGTGTCAGTTTTGAGATCGAGCATGTGGAAAAGGATAACCCGCCTCAGGATCTGATCGATCTCAACCCGAGCCAAAGCGTACCGACGCTGGTGGATCGCGAGCTGACCCTGTGGGAATCCCGTATCATTATGGAATACCTGGATGAGCGTTTCCCGCATCCGCCGCTGATGCCTGTTTACCCTGTTGCGCGTGGTGAAAGCCGCCTGTACATGCAGCGTATCGAAAAAGACTGGTATTCGCTGATGAACGTGATCACCAGCGGATCCGCTGCGGAAGCCGACGCTGCGCGTAAGCAACTGCGTGAAGAGCTGCTGGCAATCGCCCCGGTGTTTGGTCAGAAACCTTTCTTCCTGAGCGATGAATTCAGCCTGGTGGATTGCTACCTGGCACCGCTGCTGTGGCGTCTGCCAATCCTGGGCGTAGAGTTCAGCGGTCCTGGCGCGAAAGAGCTGAAGGGCTACATGACTCGCGTCTTTGAGCGCGACTCTTTCCTGGCATCTTTAACTGAACCGGAACGTGAAATGCGTCTCGGCCGAGGCTAATGACTGTGGAAATGTCACAACTTACCCCACGCCGTCCGTATCTGCTGCGCGCCTTCTATGAATGGCTGCTGGATAACCAGCTCACGCCGCACCTGGTTGTGGATGTGACGTTGCCGGGCGTGCTGGTTCCAATGGAATACGCACGTGACGGACAGATTGTACTGAACATCGCCCCGCGCGCGGTGGGTAACCTGGAGCTGGCAAACGATGAAGTGCGCTTCAACGCGCGTTTCGGCGGCGTACCGCGCCAGGTTTCCGTACCGCTGGCTGCTGTGCTGGCTATCTACGCGCGTGAAAACGGTGCGGGTACCATGTTCGAGCCGGAAGCGGCATATGATGAAGACGTTGCCAGCCTGAATGATGACAATGCATCTGATGAGCGTGAAAGCGACACGGTGATGTCAATTATCGATGGCGACAAACCCGATCATCAAGATGACAATGACCCTGATGACGATCCGCCTCCGCGCGGTGGTCGCCCAGCGCTACGCGTTGTGAAATAAATCCGCTTGCGCCGTTTGTAAAAAGCCAGTGATATCACTGGCTTTTTTTATTTCTGTATCAATCTACCGTTGTAATATTTTTAAATAAGCATTGTTTATATCTCTTGTTTCTTCATTGCTTGATTAATAATTAAATAGATTTATAAACCCCATGAATAAATGAGGTGTGAACTAATATCAAAACGATGAGAAAAGTAAAGAGAAATTCTGAGTAATATTATTTTTTTGATGTTGATCTCTTTTTTGATTGGGTAATTCCTTAATAAAATAAGGAAAAAATCATTTTGTGGTTATCCTTAATAGAATAGTTAATTTTGCTAAATTGCATGTATTTATAAAAACAATACTATGTGCACATGCTGACAAGCATGACGACAATCAGTAACTGGTAAAGGTATTTATCATTACTGGGTTAAATATTGCAATTACTCATATGTTAAGGATTAACAAGTGAAAAAAGTTTTACTCGCTACTGCGCTTTCTCTGTGTGTGACTTCAGCATTTGCTGCAGACCCTTCAGCTGTACTGAAGGTTAAAGGTACGCTGACGAATGCAGCATGTACGCCAGTATTAAGCAACGGCGGTACTGTTGACTACGGTACAATTAATTTGGGCAGTCTGAACGCTTCTGCTGTCAACCAGTTGGGACAGAAGAATATCGATCTGACCATTAACTGCACCGCAGCAACAAAAGTGTCCTGGAATATGGTTGACGATCGCGCTGATACTAACGCGGGTCTGACCGTAGAAAACGGTATGTTTGGTGGTGGTATTATTAAAGGCGCTAGCCAAACTTACGGTGTGGGCAAAACCGCGGGTGGCGTTAACATTGGCTCTTACGCTCTGCTAGTTAAAGTAGACAGCGTAACGGCTGATGGTGCTGCGGTAGATCCAATCTATCAGCAGAACGCGACGGGTACCTGGACCAAATCCACCAACGGTTCTTCTCAGGGCAGCCATATTCGTGACTTCACCGTTGCGTCTGCAGGTTCTCTGGATCCGCTGGCCTTCCAGACCGCGACCTTCCCGCTGGCAACTTCACTGGCTCTTCAGGACACCACAACTCTGGCGATTACGGACGATACTCAGCTTGACGGTCAGTTGACCATCAGCCTGCGTTATCTGTAAGACTTTATTGAGTAAAAGTAATTTTAAAATAATCCAGAGAGTGAATGTTCTGCATTTACTCTCTTTTTAACAGCACGATAAACATGGAATGTTCTGTTGGGCTATCAAGGAGATAATATTATGCAATGCATAAGGTCGAATATATTTAAAACACTTTTTACTGTCGCTTTATTTTCCGCCAATTTTGCGGTGCATGCAGAAGGTATGGTGCCAGAAACCAGCCTGCTAATTATTGATGAAGCCACACACAGCGGTACCATTAACGTAAAAAATACGGATTCACACCCATCCTTATTATATACGAACGTTGTAGACCTGCCGGACGACCAGGGGCTTAAGTTGATCGTCACGCAGCCTGTGGTTCGCCTTGAGCCGGGCCAAACGCAGCAGCTTCGTTTTATTTTGCAAAGCAAGCAGCCGCTGGATGTTGAGCATTTAAAACGCGTCACATTTGACGGTATTCCACCAAAAAATGACGATAAAAAAATTAAAATTGGCATTAATATTCGCCAGGATATTCCAGTGCTAATACGCCCGGCTACGCTGGGGGTCGTGACGGATGCGTGGAAATACCTCAAATGGTCTACGGTCGGATCTTCTGTAAAAGTAACCAACCCAAGTAAGTACGTTGTTCGTCTGGCACAAAAAGTCGTATTACAACCTTCAGGCGCAAACGCCACGCTTTCCAAAACTTACCTTCTGCCAGGTGAGACGATGACGGCTGCGTTGAACAAAACGAGCAGCGGTGATAGCCACGTTAAATTTTTCCCGGCCAGCCGTTATGGCATTGAAGTGCCGAGTTTTACCTCAGAATTAAATAAATAATATAGGGATCAAACGGTGAATAAAAAAAGCCGTATTGCACTTTGTGTCCGCGCAGTTCTCTGCGGCACCTTGCCTCTGATGATGTTTGACTCCGCCTCCGTACTCGCAAGGGAAGTGACGTTTGATACGGGGGTAATGAAAACGCTGGGGTTATCGAGCGACTTGAACCATTATTTCGCTGAAGCACCGCGTTTTCTGCCCGGAACCCATTCCGTGAACGTTAAAGTGAATGGTGAAGATCGCGGAATGGCCGCCGTCCGTTTCAATAAGGACGGCGTGCTGTGTTTTGATAACGATCTGCTTGATTTCGCAGGCCTCATGCCAGTCCCCCTGAAGGCAGGCGAGGCGTGCCACAACATCCGCGACGACTACCCGAAAGCGGTAATCAACGCGTTGCCAAACCAGGAAGCCGTTGAGTTGTATCTGCCGCCTGAAGCGGTAAACAGCCTGTCGTCGGATATCCGAAACTTCCAGCACGGCGGTGCCGCCGGGATGCTCAACTATTCGCTTTTCAGCACCCGTAACGAATATGGCGGTAGCGACAAAACCCGCTATTCGCAGGCCAATCTGGAAGCGGGTTTTAACGCATTTGACTGGTCGCTTCGCAGTAATTACATCCTGACGGATGACAATGGCAAGAAAAATGCCGACAGCATTTACACCTACGCAGAGCATGTTTTTGTCCCGCAGAAGTTAACCATGCAGGTCGGTGAAATTAATGCCATGTCTAATGTGCTGAGCGGCATACCCATTACCGGTATCCAGCTTATGCCGACTAGTGGGCTGACAAAAGACGGCAGCGGCGTCAGCGTGTCAGGCATTGCCCGTTCCTCCCAGGCTCGCGTGGAGATTCGCCAGAACAATCAGCTGATCTTCAGTACGCTCGTGCCCGCGGGACCATTTACGCTGGATGACGTGCCGGTTGCGCGTAACAACGTCGATTTAGACGTTTCCGTCGTAGAGTCGGACGGCTCCACGAATCACTTTATTGTTCCTGCTGCCGCAGTGAAGCAGCGAAATCTTTCTCGCCCGCAGGGGCTTACCGTGTCTGCCGGTCAGGTACGCAGCATCGATAGCGACTACAGCGATCCGCTGGTGATGAACGTTTCCGACGGCTGGCGCATTTTCCCGTGGATGAACCTTCTGGCCTCCGGTACTGCCGCTCAAGATTACCAGGCAGCTGGCGGTCGTACCGATTTTCTTATCAGCGATCTTTGGTCTGTTTACACGACGGTTGCGGCAAGCAAAGAGTCTTTTGGTGACAGCAACAGTGGACTTAAAACCGAGCTAGGAAGCGATCTTACGCTTTCCTCCCATGTATCGCTTTCCACCAGCGCGACGCACTACAGCGGCGGCTACCGTGAGATGGCAGAAGCGATGGACGATGACTATCAGGGGTACGATAACGCCTACTCCGGCAGCATACGTTTCTCATCCGGTCTGGCAGGCGTTTTCTCAGCAGGCTTCAACTATAACCAGAGCAGCGGGAACTCTGAGGATTCCCGCTATCTGCTTCTGTCGTGGGGTAAGACATTTAAATATGCCAGCGTTACCGCCAACTGGCAAAGCGCTGTGGGCAACGTCGATGACGACCAGGATGATGAAATGCTGTACATCAACGTCAGCATTCCGCTGAGTCCGGGGCAGTCTGTCAGCACTTACATGCGCAAACAGGGCGACAATACCACTTACGGTGTAGCCAACAGCGGTTCGCTGGGCGAAAACACACACTACTATATCGCCGCCGATCGTGACCAGTCGTCCAGCGATAATAGCTTCAACGGTAACCTTAACACCAACCTGCATTATACCCAGCTGAGCGTGGGTGGTGGCAGCAACGGTGATCACCAGCGTAACTATAACGCCACCCTGGCGGGCGGCATCGCTATGCACAAAAATGGCGTGACGTTCTCGCCGTATGCGATTCGCGATACCTTTGCGATTGCCAGACTGAGCGAGAAGAAAAGCGGGGTAGAAATCGCTACGCCACAGGGTACGGTCTGGACCGATGCCTGGGGACAGGCGGTTGTACCTTCGCTAAACGAGTGGCGCAATTCGCGTATAGAAGTGGATGCCAACAAGCTGCCGCAGAATATGACGCTGGCAAACGGCACCCGATATATCGCCGCAGGTCACGCTTCAGTCAGCGAGCTTGATTTCAAGGTGCTGAACAGCCGACGTGTGATGCTGCGTATGAAGCAAACCGATGGTCAGCCGCTGAGAAAAGGGCTTGCAATCGTGGATGAGAAGGACAACTACATTGTGACGGTCGTTGATGATGGTCATGTCTTTATCAACGATGCGGATTAGTTACCGGCGCTGTACGCCATGGACGCCAACAACAATCGTTTGTGCAAACTCGATTTCGCTCTTCCTGAGAAACGCAATGAAGACGCCTTCTATGAAGAAGTAAACGGAGTATGCCGATGAATTATCAACAAACAGTAGGATTAACAGCGCTGGGGATACTTTTCTTCGTGGCGACTGCAAATGCGGAAGATTGCCAAATATCGCTTTCGCAGCCGGTGGTGGATTACCATGAAATGCGTCGAGATAATATCGATAAAACCCAGCAGAACTGGCACAAAATGGCGGACCGTACCCTCAACGTTAATGTTTACTGTCCGCAGCCGCAGCAAATGGCGGTGTTGTTACAGGGGACGGCAGGCGATAAAGGGCGCTTCACATTCGGCCAGTCTGGCGGGATGGCGGTTAAAATCGATGATATGACCATCGACGGTAAAAATTACACCGTCGGCAAAACGGTCGATCAGCTCGGTTTTACTCCGCAAAGCGGCACGCCTTCGCCGTTTTATGTGCGTAATAATGAAGCGGTTATTGCGGTTGATAATAATCAGGTGCCTTCAGGCCAGCAGATGAATTTCCGGGTCACGCTATCACCTGTGCTGGATGACAATGCGTTTAGCCGCATCACCGATCAAACCGTACTGGAAAGTGACTTAACCTGGACTCTGCTGACGAGGTAGCATTTCGGGGAGTAAAAAATAGCTCTTCATTATTTCTATCGCCAATGAAATGCCTGTTTTTTTCTTGCAGCTGACTCAAGCATTGATAGGCTGGCAACCTTCATGCTGAAATATCTGAAATTTTTTTGATTACGCTGTAGGTAACAAAGGGAATAAACCGGAAGGTTTATTCCCTTTTTTATTACACTTCCAGGTAGTTCAGTATCCCGTCAGCCGCTTTGCGCCCTTCGGCAATCGCCGTCACCACCAGGTCGGAACCGCGAACGATATCGCCACCGGCGAAGATTTTCGGGTTGCTGGTCTGGAAGGCATTATCGCTGCCTTCTGGCGCAATAATACGGCCCTGCGAGTCCAGCTCAACGCTGTGCTTCGCCAGCCATTCCATGCTGTGAGGGCGGAAACCGAACGCCATCACCACGGCGTCGGCCGGGATCACGTGTTCAGAACCGGCCACGATCTCGGCGCGACGACGGCCTTTTGCATCCGGTGCGCCCATCTCAGTGCGCGCCATCTTCACGCCGCTCACTTTACCGTTGGCATTCACTTCAATACCCAGAGGCTGGATGTTGAACTGGAATTCTACGCCCTCTTCACGTGCGTTTTTCACTTCACGCTTAGAGCCCGGCATGTTCTCTTCGTCACGACGGTAGGCGCAGATCACGTGTGCCGCATTCTGACGAATGGAGGTTCGCACGCAGTCCATCGCGGTATCACCGCCGCCCAGCACCACCACGCGTTTGCCTTCCATGCTGACGAACGGCTCATCAGCGGTTTCGCCGTAACCCATAATCTGCTTGGTGTTGGCAATCAGGAACGGCAGTGCGTCATAAACGCCCGGCGCGTCTTCGTTTTCCAGACCACCGCGCATGGACTGATAGGTACCCACGCCCAGGAACACGGCGTCGTAATCCTTCAGCAGATCGTCGAGCTGTACGTCGCGGCCCACTTCTGTGTTCAGTTTGAACTCAATGCCCATGCCGGTGAAGATTTCACGGCGACGGGTCATGACCTCTTTTTCCAGCTTAAAGGCCGGGATACCAAAGGTCAGCAGGCCACCAATCTCCGGATGACGGTCAAAGACCACCGCCTTCACGCCGTTGCGGGTCAGCACGTCCGCACAGGCCAGGCCCGCCGGGCCCGCGCCGATGATCGCCACGCGCTTGTCGGTTTGCTTCACGCCGGTCATATCCGGACGCCAGCCCATCTCAAACGCTTTATCGTTGATATAGCGCTCGATGTTGCCGATGGTCACCGCGCCAAACTCGTCGTTCAGCGTACAGGAACCTTCGCACAGACGATCCTGAGGGCACACTCGGCCGCACACTTCCGGCAGGGTGTTGGTCTGGTGAGATAGCTCGGCGGCTTCAAAAATACGTCCTTCGTTGGCCAGCTTCAGCCAGTTCGGGATGTAGTTGTGTACCGGACATTTCCATTCGCAGTAAGGGTTACCGCAGGACAGGCAGCGGTCTGCCTGTGCTTTGGCCTGGCCTTCTGAAAACGGCTCGTAGATTTCAACAAATTCAATTTTGCGGATCTTCAGCGGTTTCTTTGGCGGATCAACACGCTGCAGGTCGATAAACTGGTATACGTTCTGGCTCATCTGAATTCCTTACTGCGCCTGCACGCGCAGCTCTGCTGCGCTACGACTACGGTGACCCAACAGGGCTTTAACATCGCTGGACTTCGGCTTAACCAGCGCGAATTTCGCAGAGAACGCCGGCCAGTTCGCCAGGATCTCTTCGCCGCGCGAAGAACCGGTATGCTGCACGTGTTCGGTAATCAAACCGCGCAGGTGTTCTTCGTGAATGGCCAGCGTGTCAACGTCCAGCACTTCTACCAGTTCAGGGTTCACGCGTTTACGGAACTCACCGTCTTCATCCAGGACGTAGGCAAAACCGCCCGTCATGCCTGCGCCGAAGTTCACGCCGGTTTTACCCAGAACGCAAACAATCCCGCCCGTCATGTATTCACAACCGTTATCGCCAATGCCTTCCACCACGGTGATAGCACCGGAGTTACGCACCGCAAAACGCTCGCCCGCACGGCCCGCGGCAAAAAGACGACCGCCGGTCGCGCCGTACAGGCAGGTGTTACCGATAATGCTGGCTTCATGGCTGCGGAAGGCTGAGCCGACCGGAGGACGTACCGCCAGAAGACCGCCCGCCATGCCTTTGCCGACGTAGTCGTTGGCATCGCCGGTCAGGTACAGCTCAACGCCGCCTGCGTTCCACACGCCGAAGCTCTGACCCGCAGTACCGCTGAAGTGTGCGGTAATCGGATCGGCTGCCAGCCCCTGGTCACCGTGCGTCTGCGCGATGTAGCCGGAGAGGGAGGCACCCACGGAACGGTCGGTGTTGCGGATATCAAACCAGAACGTTTTGCTCTGCTTCTCGTCCACATACGGTTTCGCCTGCTGCAGCAGCTGTGCGTTCAGCACGCCGTTGTCGAACGGCGGGTTGTTCTCAGTGCAGTAGACCGCTTTGCCAGGATGCGGCTGCGCGGTTTCCAGCAGCTTAGACAGCTCCAGCTTCTGCTGCTTGGCGGTGAAGCCTTCCAGCTCTTTCAGCAGGTCGGTACGGCCAATCAGGTCCACCAGACGCTTCACGCCCAGCTGCGCCATCAGCTCGCGGGTTTCACGGGCGATGAACTCAAAGTAGTTGGTCACTTTGAACGGCAGGCCGTGGTAGTGGTTCTTACGCAGCTTCTCGTCCTGGGTCGCAACACCGGTTGCGCAGTTGTTCAGGTGGCAAATACGCAGGTATTTACAGCCGAGCGCAACCATTGGGCCGGTACCGAAGCCGAAGCTTTCCGCACCCAGAATCGCCGCCTTGATGATGTCGAGGCCGGTTTTCAGGCCACCGTCCACCTGCAGACGGATCTTGTGACGCAGACCGTTAGCCACCAGCGCCTGCTGGGTTTCCACCAGGCCAAGTTCCCACGGGCAGCCCGCATATTTCACGGAGGAGAGCGGGCTTGCGCCGGTACCACCGTCATAACCGGCGATGGTGATAAGGTCCGCATAGGCCTTCGCCACGCCGGTGGCAATGGTGCCGACGCCCGGTTCGGAAACCAGCTTCACGGAGATCATCGCTTTCGGGTTGACCTGCTTCAGGTCGAAAATCAGCTGCGCCAGATCCTCGATAGAGTAGATATCGTGGTGCGGCGGCGGGGAGATCAGCGTCACGCCCGGTACCGAGTAGCGCAGTTTGGCGATGTACGGGGTAACTTTATCACCCGGCAGCTGACCGCCTTCGCCCGGTTTCGCACCCTGAGCGACTTTAATCTGAATCACGTCGGCGTTGACCAGGTACGCTGGCGTCACGCCAAAGCGGCCGGATGCCACCTGCTTGATACGGGACACCTTGTTGGTGCCGTAACGGGCAGGATCTTCACCGCCTTCGCCGGAGTTAGAGTTGCCACCGATGCTGTTCATGGCTTCCGCCAGCGCCTCGTGGGCTTCCGGGCTCAGCGCGCCGATGGACATCGCCGCGGTATCGAAGCGTTTGAACAGTTCGGATGCCGGTTCGACTTCGTCAATGCTGACCGCTTCATCACCCGGATTCAGGGCAATGAGGTCGCGCAGCGTCGCCGCCGGACGGTTGTTCACCAGCTCAGCGTACTGCTGATAATCACGGTATTCGCCGCTCTGAACCGCCTGCTGCAGCGTGCGCACCACGTCAGGGTTGTAGGCATGATACTCGCCGCCGTGAACGTATTTCAGCAGACCGCCCTGATCCAGCGGCTTACGTGCCAGCCAGGCGCGCTTGGACAGGTTCACCAGATCCTGCTGGAAGTCAGCAAAACCGGCGCCGCCGATGCGGCTGACCACGCCCTGGAAGCAAAGGTTGGCGACCTCATCGTGCAGGCCAACCGCTTCAAACAGCTTCGAGCAGCGGTAGGAGGCAATGGTCGAGATGCCCATTTTGGACATGATCTTGTACAGACCTTTGTTGATGCCGTTACGGTAGTTCAGCATCACCGCGCGGTAATCTTTGTCGATCGCGCGGGTATCCACCAGACGGGCCAGCGTTTCATAGGCCAGGTACGGGTAGATCGCCGTCGCGCCAAAGCCTAACAGCACGGCAAAGTGGTGCGGGTCGCGCGCGCTGGCGGTTTCAACAATGATGTTGGCGTCGCAGCGCAGGCTCTTATCCACCAGACGCGTCTGGATAGCGCCCACCGCCATGGGTGCAGGCACCGGCAGACGGTTTTTCGCGATGTTGCGGTCGGACAATACCAGCAGCACGGTACCGTTACGCACCATCTGTTCGGCTTTGTCGCACAGCGCATTCACCGTCTCTTCGAGGCTCGCGTCGTTCACGTCGAAGGTAATATCGAGCGTGTCGGCGCGATAGTGCTCCTCTTTCATGGTGGTGAGCTGTTTGAAATCGGAGTACAGCAGGATCGGCGATTTAAAGGTCAGACGGTGCGCCTGGCCTTCGGCCTCGCAGAAGACGTTCATCTCGCGACCGATGCTGGTGGCCAGCGACATCACGTGGGCTTCACGCAGCGGATCGATTGGCGGGTTGGTGACCTGCGCAAACTGCTGGCGGAAGTAGTCGTAAATGATGCGCGGCTGGCTGGAGAGCACGGCAAACGGGGTATCGTCACCCATCGAGCCGACCGCTTCCTGGCCGTTCTCACCGAGCACGCGGATGACGGAGTCCAGCTCTTCCGCGCTGTAGTTAAACTGCTTCTGGTAGCTGGCGAGGGTGTCATCGTCCAGCTCGCGGCTGCCCACTTCTTCATCCGACAGATCTTCAAACGGCACCAGACGACGCACGTTTTTCTCCATCCACTCTTTGTACGGATGGCGGCTCTTCAGATCGTTGTCGGTTTCGGCGGAGTGCAGGATGCGTCCACTGCGGGTGTCGATCACCATCAGCTCGCCCGGACCGACGCGGCCTTTCTCGACCACTTCGTCAGGCTGGTAATCCCAGATGCCGACTTCAGAGGCGCAGGTGATGAGCTTATCTTTGGTGATGACGTAGCGCGCCGGACGCAGGCCGTTACGGTCCAGGTTACACGCAGCGAAACGACCGTCGGACATGACGATGCCCGCCGGGCCGTCCCACGGCTCCATGTGCATGGAGTTAAAGTCGAAGAACGCGCGCAGCTCAGGGTCCATATCCGGGTTGTTCTGCCAGGCCGGCGGCACGAGCAGACGCATGGCGCGCACGATATCCATCCCGCCCGCCAGCAGCAGTTCCAGCATGTTATCCATCGAGCTGGAGTCCGAGCCGGTTTCGTTCACGAACGGCGCGGCATCATGCAGGTCAGGGATCAATGGCGTCTGGAACTTGTAGGTACGGGCGCGGGCCCACTGGCGGTTACCGGTGATGGTGTTGATCTCACCGTTGTGCGCCAGGTAGCGGAACGGCTGCGCCAGCGGCCAGCGTGGAACGGTGTTGGTGGAGAAGCGCTGGTGGAACAGGCAAATGGCCGATTCCAGACGCAGGTCCGCCAGGTCCAGGTAGAAGCGCGGCAGGTCAGCCGGCATACACAGACCTTTATAGATGTTCACCAGGTTAGAGAGGCTACAGACGTAGAACTCTTTATCGTCCTGGAGACGTTTTTCAATGCGGCGGCGGGCGATAAACAGACGGCGTTCCATATCACGCGGACGCCAGCCCGCAGGCGCGTTGACGAAAATCTGTTCAATACGAGGCAGCGAGGAGAGGGCGATTTCACCGAGCACCCCTTCGTTGGTTGGCACATCGCGCCAGCCGACAATCGACAGGGTTTCACGCTGAAGTTCTTCTTCGACGATGCGGCGTGAGGCGGCAGCTTTTTCAGGATCCTGGTTCAGGAACAGCATGCCGACAGCGTAGTTTTTGGCTAAACGCCAGCCGCGCTCTTCCGCCACGATGCGGAAGAAACGATCCGGTTTTTGCAGCAGCAGGCCGCAACCGTCGCCAGTTTTACCATCGGCAAGAATGGCGCCACGGTGCTGCATACGGGCCAGTGCGTGAATAGCGGTACGCACCACCTTGTGGCTAGGTTCGCCTTCTATGTGGGCGATCAGGCCGAAACCACAGTTATCCTTCTCAAGGGATTTATCGTACAACATATCAGTGAACCTCCCCAGGCTCGTCGGGCTTCCCACTGAACTTTACCGTGGCGCACAGGCACAGAAAGAGCATGGCGACGGGGTTTGCGTTTCATACGCGGACCTCGCATTCGCCCTCTTTTTCATCCTTTCGCGCAGGTAAACAAGTTTGAGGACTTGCTTCAGAGGGAATCTCAATTACTGCATAAATATGATGAGCAGGCCGCTCATCCAGAAAGCTTCCAGCGGATTTCCAACTTATCGGGAATTGGTACACAGGTCAAATGGCAATCTTATTTATACAAAAATGTGCTAAAGAGAGTTTATCTGTTTGTATTTTAAGGTTATTTAACTAATTTTACATTGATAGAATGCCCTGAGAGCGCGCAGCGGAGTGTGATCTGACTCACTATATGAAAGCGGTATTATCCATGTAGCGTGCTGAATAGCGGTTTTATAACAGAATAATAATCTGGCATTGCCTGCAAACCCGCATAAACACACTGTTTTTCAGTGCTGGCGCTATAAATGAAAAAAACAATCAGAACATAAGGAAAAGTAATCACGTACGGCGTGAATGAAATTGCAGTAATCCTGAGTATTTATTCATATAGATAAAGGCCGTCCAGGGCGATTGATCCAGGTCATCGCCGACAGAGGCTAAAAATGGCAGGCTTGTCCCCTTTCTCCGGGACGGTCTATCAGATTATGCAGTTACAGAAATTAGTCAATATGTTTGGTGGGGATCTTTTGCAGCGGTACGGGCAAAAGGTTCATAAGCTGACGCTGCACGGCGGGTTTAGCTGCCCGAATCGCGACGGCACCATCGGGCGCGGTGGCTGCACCTTCTGTAACGTCGCGTCGTTTGCCGATGAGGCGCAGCAGCACCATTCTATCGCTGAGCAGCTTGCCCACCAGGCCAGCCTGGTGAACCGTGCGAAGCAGTATCTGGCCTATTTTCAGGCTTACACCAGCACGTGGGCGGAGGTGCAGGTATTGCGATCGATGTATCAGCAGGCCGTCAGCCAGGCCAGTATCGTTGGGCTGTGCGTGGGAACCCGCCCGGACTGCGTACCGGACGCGGTGCTGGACCTGCTCAGCGAGTACAAAGAACAAGGCTACGAGATCTGGCTGGAGCTGGGCTTGCAAACCGCACATGACAAAACGCTGCACCGTATCAACCGTGGCCATGATTTCGCCTGCTACCAGCGCACCACGCGGCTGGCACGCGAGCGCGGGCTGAAGGTCTGTTCACATCTGATTGTCGGTCTGCCCGGTGAAGGTCAACAGCATGGCCTTGAAACCCTGGAAAAAGTCGTTGAAACCGGCGTGGACGGCATCAAGCTTCATCCGCTGCATATCGTGAAGGGCAGCATTATGGCGAAAGCCTGGGAGGCCGGGCGGTTAAGCGGTATCGAGCTTGAGGACTATACGGTGACGGCGGGGGAGATGATTCGCCACACGCCAGCGGAGATTGTCTACCACCGCATCTCGGCCAGCGCCCGCCGTCCAACGCTTCTGGCACCGCTGTGGTGTGAGAACCGCTGGACGGGGATGGTGGAAATTGACCGCTACCTGCAGGAGAACGGCGTACAGGGTTCGGCGCTGGGCCGCCCGTGGGTTCCGCGTCTAGCGGCGACGGCCGCCTAACAAACTCCCCAGCATGCCGCGCACGATCTGATTGGTGACCTGTCGCGCGGCGCTTTTCGCCATGGTCTGCACTACGCCGTCGCGTTTGCCGCCGCGCGGCCCGGTGCTGCCGAACAGGATGTCTTTGAGTCCACCAAGAATGCCGTCATCCACGGCGACAGACTGCCCTTTAGCGGCAGGCGCATCCTGCGATTCCGTTGTCGCCTGGACTCCTTTTTGCAGCATCTCGAAAGCAGATTCGCGATCCACCTCGTCTTCGTACTTCCCGTAAACCGGTGAGTGGTTAATCAGGCCGTTGCGTTCATCGTCGGTCACCGGCCCCATGCGCGAGCAAGGCGCAATGACCATGGCGCGTTCCACTACGGACGGGCTGCCCTTCGCATCCAGGAACGAGATCAGCGCTTCACCGGTGCCCAGCGCCTGAATGGCGGCTTCGGTATCAAAGGCCGGATTGGCGCGCATGGTTTGCGCGGCAGCTTTTACCGCTTTTTGATCTTTCGGCGTGAAGGCGCGCAGGGCGTGCTGTACGCGGTTACCGAGTTGTCCCAGTACGTTGTCCGGAATATCCGACGGGTTTTGCGAGACAAACCAGACGCCGACGCCTTTGGAACGGATCAGGCGGATAACCTGCTCGATCTTGTCCAGCAGCACCTGCGGTGCATCGTTAAACAGCAGGTGCGCTTCATCAAAGAAGAACACCAGCTTCGGCTTCTCAAGGTCGCCCGCCTCTGGCAGCTGTTCGTAAAGTTCAGAGAGCATCCACAGCAGGCTGGCGGCGTAGAGTTTCGGCATCTGGTAGAGCTTCTCTGAGCTCAGGATGTTAATAATGCCTTTGCCACTGCTGTCGGTGCGCATCCAGTCTTTGATATCCAGCATGGGTTCACCAAAGAAATGTTCAGCGCCCTGTTGCTCAAGCGTCAGTAGCCCGCGCTGAATAGCGCCCACCGAGGCGCTGCTGATGTTGCCGTACTGGTTCTGAAAGGATTTGGCGTTATCGCCGATGTACTGCGTAATGGCGCGCAGATCTTTGAAATCAAGCAGCAGTAGCCCCTGGTCATCGGCAATGCGGAAGATAATATTCAGCACGCCGGACTGCACGTCGTTGAGGTTAAGCAGACGGGCCAGCAGCAGCGGGCCAAGATCGGAGACGGTGGCGCGTACCGGGTGGCCTTTTTCACCGAAGATGTCCCACACCACCACCGGGTTACCATGGGGCGTCCAGTCCGTGATGCCAATATTCTTCAGCCGTTCGAGCAGTTTTTCAGAGGCCGTCCCTTCCTGAGCCACACCGGTTAAATCGCCTTTTACGTCAGCCATAAAGACCGGTACGCCAATCTCCGAAAGCGACTCCGCCAGCTTTTGCAGGGTGACGGTTTTCCCCGTCCCGGTCGCGCCGGTGATCAGACCGTGGCGGTTCGCCATCGCGGGCAGTAAATAGAGCTCTTTTTCCAGCGTCCGGGCAATTAACAATGGTGTACTCATGATGCGCTTCCTCTCTTAGTCCTGGGTGGAGTATAGGCAACCTGATAGCAATTTGGTTGAGTAAATTCCTGACTTTGCGGCGCATTATCCAGCGCGGACTATGCTTTTGCATACGGTTCACAAAATAGTGGGAAACTATGTCCAGATTCTTCTTTAACGATCGCAAACAGCTGGTCAACGATGCCATTGAAGGCATACTGCTTTCTGCGCCACATGCCAATCTCGTCAAGCTTGATATCGATCCGGCCATCAGGATCGTCGCACGCGGCGACTGGGACAAAAGCCGCGTGGCGGTGATCTCCGGCGGCGGCTCAGGCCACGAACCCGCGCACGCCGGGTTTGTCGGCAAAGGGATGCTGACGGCGGCAGTATGCGGCGATCTGTTTGCCTCGCCGAGCGTGGATGCGGTGCTGAATGCCATTGTGGCGGTCACGGGCGATCGCGGCTGTCTGCTGATCGTCAAAAACTACACCGGCGACCGCCTGAACTTTGGCCTGGCGGCCGAGAAGGCCAAACGCTACGGCCTGAAGGTGGAGATGGTGATTGTGGCAGACGATATCGCGCTGCCGGATAATAAGCAGCCGCGCGGTATTGCCGGTACGGCACTGGTGCACAAGATTGCGGGCTATGCGGCGGAGCAGGGGAAATCGCTGAGCGAGGTACGGGATATTGCGCAACAGGCCTGCGATAACCTCTGGAGCCTGGGCGTAGCGATGCAAACCTGCAACCTGCCGGGCAGCGACGATGAAGAGGGGCGCATTAAGCAAGGCCATGTCGAGCTGGGCCTGGGCATTCACGGCGAGCCCGGGGCTTCCGTGGTGGATACGCAAAACAGCAAAGCCATTATCGACACCCTGGTGACGCCGTTACGCGCGCAGGCGGGGGAGGGTTGTTTTGCGGTGCTGATTAACAATCTTGGCGGCGTATCGGCGCTGGAGATGGCGCTGCTGACCAAAGAGCTGGCGTACTCGGCGCTGAAAGAGAATATCGCGTACCTGATTGGCCCTGCGCCGCTGGTCAGCGCGCTGGATATGAAAGGCTTTTCTCTGACGCTGCTGAAGCTCAACGATTTCTTTGAAAAAGCGATTCACGCCGACGTCGAGACGCTGGGATGGCAGAAGCCCGTCGCGTTTGCGCCACTGCGCACCGTGGCGCATAGCGCCATTCATGACCGTGTGGAGTACACTCCGTCTGACAATCCACAGGTGCGTGCGTTTGTCTCCTCCGTGTCGACAACGCTGATCCAGCTGGAAAACCGCCTGAACGCGCTGGATGCTAAAGTGGGGGATGGCGATACCGGCTCTACCTTTGCGCAAGGGGCGCGGGATATTGCGCAGCGCCTGGAGCAGAACGCGCTCCCGCTTAATGACGTGCCTAAGCTGCTGCTGCTGGTTGGCGAGCGGCTGGCCACGGTGATGGGCGGGTCGAGCGGCGTGCTGATGTCGATCTTCTTCACCGCGGCCGGGCAAAAGCTTCACGATGGTCAGACGCTCCCGGAGGCCTTGCTCAGCGGACTTGCGCAGATGAAGCAGTACGGCGGAGCGGATCTTGGCGATCGCACGCTGATCGATGCGCTGCAACCAGCGCTGGAGGCGTTACAGAAAGGCAATATTCAGGCGGCAGCGCAGGCCGCGCAGCAGGGCGCAGAAGCAACGTCGAAGATGGCGAAAGCCGGCGCGGGACGCTCGTCGTATGTCAATAAAGATAACCTGGATGGGGTGATGGATCCGGGAGCGGTCGCGGTAGCGGAAGTATTTAACGTATTGGCGCAGCAGTGAAAGTAGGCCGGGTAAGGCGAAGCCGCCACCCGGCAAACTCACATCAGAAATCTGCTTTCAGCACCACGCGGTAGCGGGCTTTGCCGTCGCGCACGTGCTGGATCGCTTCGTTGATTTTTGACATCGGATACAGTTCGGTGGTCGGCGCCACTTTGGTGCGTCCGGCGAATTTCATCAGTTTGCGCAGCTCGTACGGCGTACCGGTTGCAGAACCGGAGATGCTGCGATCCCCGCCGATCAGGGTAAACGCCGGAACCGGCAGCGGCTTCATTACCGCACCCACGGTGTGGAAGTTACCGCCGTAGGCCAGCGCTTCAAAGTACGGCTGCCAGTCGAGATCCACGTTAACGGTGTTGATGATCAGGTCAAACTGGCCCGCCAGCGCGTTCAGCGCGTCCGGATCGCGGCTGTTCACCACTTTATCCGCCCCCATCGCCAGCACTTCTTTCTCTTTCGCCGGGTTCGAGCTGAACGCCGTGACTTCACAGCCCATCGCGTGCAGCAGCTTAATGGCAATATGCCCCAGTCCGCCGATACCGATGACGCCGACGCGACTGGTGGCGGTGATATGGTGCATCAGCAGCGGTTTGAAGACGGTGATGCCGCCACACAGCAGCGGACCGGCGGATTCGATATCAATGCTGTCCGGCAGCGGGATAACCCATTGCCAGTCGGCGCGCAGTTTATCGGCAAAACCACCTTTGTTGAGAATGGTGGGAACAGCGCCTTCGAGGCAGTTGATTTGATTGCCGCTGATACAGGCATCGCAGTGACCACAGCTGCGTGCCGTCCAGCCAATGCCCACGCGCTGGCCCACTTTGAGCCCTTTGTCCTGCGCGGCGCTACCGAGCGCCACGACGCGACCAATAACTTCGTGCCCGGCAACCAGCGGATAGCTGGAGAAGCCCCATTCGTTGTCGATCATCGAGAGATCCGAGTGGCAGATCCCGCAGTAATCAACCTGTACTTCGACGTCTTCTGCTTTTAGTTCGCCCGCATCGTACTCGTACAGCTCAAGTTCTGCACCCGCCTGCGGTGCGGCGTAGCTTTTTATCTTCGACATCGTGTTTCCCCCGTTGTGGTGTGAACTGAGAGTGTAGAGCATTCAGTTTACAGCCGCTTAACAGAAGAGGGCAGGAACGAAAGTTACAGACTTTTCAGCATTCTGACTTCACAATCAACGTGGCCGGTACAGCCCAGCGGCGCATCGATATGCTCAAAGCCCAGATGCTCATACAGGCCGATGGCCTCTTTGAGGAAGGCGGTCGTTTCAAGGTAGCAGCGGGTAAAACCCTGTTTGCGCGCGTGGTCCAGCGCCATCAGCGCCAGCTTTTTTGCCAGTCCTTGTCCGCGTGCCGTTGGCAGGAAATACATTTTCTGCAGTTCGCAGATATCCGGCTCGCTGCAGCTGAGGGGGGCCACGCCGCCGCCGCCCACGACCTGACCGTTCTGCTCGATGACCCAGTAGGCATGACCAGGCTGGCTGTAGAGCTGGAAAAGCGCGTCCAGATTCGGGTCGGCAACCGTGTAGCCCTTGTCAGCCGTCAGTCCATATTCGGCAGAAACGGTGCGAATAACGGCGGCAATAGCCGGGTTATCCTGCTCAGCGATCCGGCGCATCGTCGTCGCGACGGGGGTAATCACGCTCATAGCATTACTCATTACAAAAATTGACACATAACTGCTGTTAATAGCACCGCAGAAAGGGGAGTGCAAGCGAGGAGTTTTCAGGAAGGTTACCCCTTACGCCCTGAAGCGTAAGGGGTAAAAGCATTACAGGGCAGCGATAACCGCCTGCTGCTCAATCAGCTTGGTCTTCGCATCGGCGAAGGCAACCAGACGCTCACGCTCTTTCGCGATGACCGCTTCCGGCGCGCGGGCAACAAAGCCTTCGTTCGCCAGCTTGCTTTCGATTTTGCCAATTTCCACGTCGACTTTCGCCACTTCTTTCGCCAGACGAGCCAGCTCAGCGTCTTTGTCGATCAGACCTGCCATCGGGATCAGCAGCTCGGCGCCGTCGATGATTTTGGTCACGGAAACCGGACCTTTGTCATCAGCAGGCAGCACGGTGATGCTTTCCAGACGCGCCATGGTTTTCAGGAAGGTGTTGTTCTCGGTGACGCGACGAACGGCCGCTTCGCTACAGCCGCGCAGCAGCAGCTCCAGCGGTTTGCCCGGCGCGATGTTCATTTCAGCACGAATGTTACGTACCGCCACGATCGCCTGCTTCAGCCACTCGGTATCCGCAGACGCCGCTTCATCAACCTTAGCCGCATCGAACGCCGGGAACGGCTGCAGCATGATGGTGTCGGCGTTGATGCCTGCAATCACCTTCACGCGCTGCCAGATGGTCTCGGTGATGAATGGAATAACCGGATGCGCCAGGCGCAGCAGGCCTTCCAGAACGGTAATCAGCGTGTTGCGCGTGCCGCGCAGTTCCGCCTCAGTGCCGCCGTTCATGACCGGCTTCGCCAGCTCCAGATACCAGTCACAGAACTGGTTCCAGGTGAATTCATATAGAATGCCCGCCGCGATATCGAAGCGGTAGCTGTCCAGCGCCTCGCGGAACGCTTTCACTGTCTGGTTGAATTCCGCCAGGATCCAGCGGTCAGCCAGGGAGAGGGTCATCTCGCCGCCGTTGAAGCCGCAATCCTGATCTTCGGTGTTCATCAGCACGAAGCGGCTGGCGTTCCACAGCTTGTTACAGAAGTTACGGTAACCTTCCAGACGCTTCATGTCCCAGTTGATGTCACGGCCGGTCGAGGCCAGCGCTGCCAGGGTGAAGCGCAGGGCGTCGGTACCGTGAGCCTCAATCCCGTTCGGGAACTGCTTCTCGGTGCGCTTGCGGATTTTCTCCGCCAGCTGAGGCTGCATCATGTTGCCGGTGCGTTTTTCCAGCAGCTCTTCCAGAGAAATACCGTCAACCATATCCAGCGGGTCAATGACGTTACCCTTGGATTTGGACATCTTCTGGCCTTCATCGTCGCGGATCAGACCGGTCATGTAGACGGTATGGAACGGAACCTGCGGCTTGCCGTCTTCGTCTTTGATGAAGTGCATGGTCATCATGATCATGCGGGCAATCCAGAAGAAGATAATGTCGAAGCCGGACACCATCACGCTGGTTGGGTGGAACTGACGCAGCGCGTCGGTGTTTTCTGGCCAGCCGAGGGTGGAGAAGGTCCACAGCGCGGAGGAGAACCAGGTATCCAGCACGTCTTCGTCCTGACGCAGGGCAACGTCAGCGCTCAGGTTGTTTTCCTGGCGCACTTCATCTTCGCTGCGGCCAACGTACACGTTGCCTTCGTTGTCGTACCATGCCGGGATACGGTGACCCCACCACAGCTGACGGGAGATACACCAGTCCTGAATATCGCGCATCCAGGAGAAGTACATGTTTTCGTACTGCTTCGGCACGAACTGAATGCTGCCGTTCTCAACCGCTTCAACAGCCGGTTTCGCCAGCACGTCGGCACGCACGTACCACTGGTCGGTCAGCATTGGCTCGATAACCACGCCGCCACGGTCGCCGTACGGCACGGTCAGATCGTGAGGCTTGATCTCTTCCAGCAGGCCGAGTGCGTCAACAGCAGCCACGATGGCTTTACGCGCGGCAAAGCGTTCCAGCTTCTGGAACTCGGCCGGGATGTCGCTGGAATAGACGTCGGATTCGTTGCCTTTGGTGTCGTACACTTCTGCGCTTTCGCGGATATCGCCGTCGAAGGTCAGAATGTTGATCATCGGCAGGGCGTGACGACGACCCACTTCATAGTCGTTGAAGTCGTGCGCCGGGGTGATTTTCACGCAGCCGGTGCCTTTTTCCATGTCGGCGTGTTCGTCGCCCACAATCGGAATACGGCGGTTTACCAGCGGCAGCACCACGAATTTGCCAATCAGATCTTTATAACGCGGATCTTCCGGGTTAACGGCCACGCCGGTATCGCCCAGCAGGGTTTCCGGACGGGTAGTCGCGACCACCAGGTAATCTTTACCGTCAGCGGTTTTTGCGCCGTCGGCCAGCGGATAGCGGATGTGCCACATGGAGCCTTTAGACTCGCGGTTTTCCACTTCCAGATCGGAAATCGCGGTGCGCAGTTTTGGATCCCAGTTAACCAGGCGCTTGCCGCGGTAAATCAGGTCTTCTTTGTACAGGCGGACGAAGACTTCTTTCACGGCGTTGGAAAGGCCTTCATCCATGGTGAAGCGCTCGCGCTCCCAGTCCACGGAGTTGCCGAGACGGCGCATCTGACGGGTAATGGTGCCGCCAGATTCCGCTTTCCACTGCCAGATTTTGTCGATGAACGCGTCGCGACCGTAGTCGTGGCGGGTTTTCCCTTCTTCAGCGGCAATTTTACGCTCAACCACCATCTGGGTCGCGATACCCGCGTGGTCAGTCCCCGCCTGCCACAGGGTGTTTTTGCCCTGCATGCGCTGGTAGCGGATCATGGTGTCCATGATGGTCTGCTGGAAAGCATGACCCATATGCAAACTGCCGGTGACGTTCGGCGGCGGGATCATGATGCAGAAGGACTCTTTGCTTTCGTCGCCGTTAGGCTTGAAATAGCCCTGCTGTTCCCAGTGCTCGTAAAGCGGCTGTTCGATATCGCGTGGGTTATATGTCTTTTCCATTATTTCCAGGTTGCCGTATTCAGGTTAAAACCAGCCAGGCGGTACGCTTTATAGCGTTCGCGCGCCAGTTGTTTCAAGGATTCTTCGTAAGGGACAAAGTCTACCACTTCTGTGAAAGCGGTGGCAAAATCTGCAAAATCTATCCGCAGGCTAATCAGAATGTCGCGCGCGCTGCTGTTGCGCTTTTGCGGCCAGGCAATTTCCACCGGCGCCCCGCCGCGTGGCCCTTCGCCTGATAGGTTATGCGGAACAAAGCTCTCAGGCGGGCGGGCCCACAGCGCTTCATCGAGACGAATCGCCTGCTGCTCATCTTCACAGGCGATCAACACGCGTTTGCCTGCGCGCCAACGTTCTGCGGCAATTTCACACACCAGCTGTTCGACGGCGCTGAGTCCATCCTGATGGGTGTCGTTGTCCAGAAGGTAGAACGTTGCATTCTTCATATATGGGGCTTCTTGTCGTGGATTTAAATGCAAAGCCGGGTGGCGCTTCGCTTACCCGGCCTACGGTTGAGTGGCGTGTAGGCCGGGTAAGGCGAAGCCGCCACCCGGCACTTTATATCACTCGTCGCCGTTAAAACCCGCACGATTGAGCAGGAACTGCGACAGCAGCGCCACCGGACGACCGGTTGCGCCCTTTGCCTTACCGGAGCGCCATGCGGTGCCCGCGATATCCAGGTGCGCCCAGTTGTACTTGCGGGTGAAGCGCGCCAGGAAGCATCCCGCGGTGATCGCCCCGCCAGGACGTCCGCCGATGTTCGCCATATCCGCGAAGTTAGACTCCAGCTGCTCCTGATATTCGTCACCCAGCGGCAGACGCCATGCGCGGTCACCGGCCTGCTCCGAGGCGCTAATCAGCTCGTGCGCCAGCGGATTATGGTTAGACATCAGGCCGGTAATGTGGTGGCCAAGGGCAATCACGCAGGCACCGGTGAGCGTGGCGACGTCAATGACCGCTTCCGGCTCGAAGCGCTCAACGTAGGTCAACACGTCACAGAGTACCAGACGGCCTTCGGCGTCGGTGTTCAGCACTTCTACCGTCTGGCCAGACATGGTGGTCAGGACGTCACCCGGGCGATACGCGCGACCGCCGGGCATGTTTTCGCAGCCCGCCAGGACGCCGATCACGTTGATCGGCAGCTGAAGCTCCGCGACCATGCGCATCACGCCGTAAACCGCCGCCGCGCCGCACATGTCGTATTTCATCTCATCCATGCCTTCGGCAGGCTTGATGGAGATACCGCCGGAATCGAAGGTCAGGCCTTTACCGACCAGCACGACAGGGCGCGCGTCTTCGGCCGGGTTGCCCTTGTACTCGATAACCGACATCAGGGATTCGTTCTGCGAGCCGTTACCGACCGCCAGGTAAGAGTGCATTCCCAGCTCTTTCATCTGCTGTTCGCCGATGACGCGGGTAATCACGTTTTTGCTGTAGGCGTCGGCCAGCTGGCGCGCCTGAGAGGCGAGGTAAGCGGCGTTACAGATGTTCGGCGGCATGTTGCCGAGATCTTTTGCCGCTTTAATACCGGCGGCAATCGCCAGACCGTGCTGAATGGCGCGCTCGCCGCTGGTCAGCTCGCGACGGGTTGGCACGTTAAAGACCATTTTACGCAGCGGACGACGCGGCTCGCTTTTATTGGTCTTCAGCTGATCGAAACTGTACAGGCTCTCTTTTGCCGTTTCGACTGCCTGACGCACTTTCCAGTAGGTGTTACGCCCTTTAACGTGCAGCTCGGTCAGGAAGCATACCGCTTCCATTGAACCGGTATCATTCAGCGTATTGATGGTTTTCTGAATCACCTGCTTGTACTGACGTTCATCCAGCTCGCGTTCTTTGCCGCAGCCAATCAGCAGGATGCGCTCTGACAGTACGTTCGGAACATGGTGCAGTAACAGCGTCTGCCCAGGTTTGCCTTCCAGTTCGCCACGGCGCAGCAGGGCGCTAATATAGCCGTCACTGATTTTATCGAGTTGTTCGGCGATCGGGGAGAGTCGGCGTGGTTCAAAGACGCCCACAACGATGCAGGCACTCCGCTGTTTCTCCGGGCTACCGCTTTTTACACTGAACTCCATGCACTACGCTCCTGAATCTTAAAGACAACGGCGGCGGCTACGGATAGAATTGAAACCTTTCGTAACTCATGTCCGCTGTTGTGGTGACTTCGTGTTAATCTTACGTTACTACGGTTTCGACACGTCAGAAAAAGTCCTGAAGCGTGAATCCGCCGGATGTTTTAATCTTAGCGATGATTTCGACGACTCAAGAGAATAAATGACGTTTAAGCCATGAAACAAGCGATTTTCCAGCAAAGAGACGGGTTTTTACGGGCGTATTTAAAGTGATAATCATAAGATATCTGGTGCGGGAGACGCTCAAAAGCCAACTGGCGATCCTCTTCATCCTGCTGCTGATTTTTTTCTGTCAGAAGCTGGTTAAGATCCTCGGTGCGGCCGTTGACGGCGAAATTCCAACAAATCTGGTGCTTTCCCTGCTTGGTTTAGGGATCCCGGAAATGGCGCAGCTTATCCTGCCGCTAAGTCTTTTCCTTGGCCTGCTCATGACGCTTGGGAAACTCTACACCGAGAGTGAAATCACGGTGATGCATGCCTGTGGCCTGAGCAAAGCGGTGCTGGTCAAAGCCGCCATGATACTGGCGCTGTTCACGGGTATCGTTGCGGCGGTGAATGTGATGTGGGCGGGTCCTCTGTCTTCTCGCCATCAGGACGAAGTGCTGGCCGAAGCGAAAGCCAACCCCGGCATGGCGGCGTTAGCCCAGGGGCAGTTCCAGCAGGCAACCGACGGGAACTCCGTGCTGTTTATTGAGAGCGTTGACGGCAGCAAATTCAACGATGTCTTCCTGGCGCAGCTGCGTCCTAAAGGTAACGCGCGTCCTTCTGTGGTGGTTGCCGACTCCGGTCAGCTTGCTCAGCGCAAAGATGGTTCTCAGGTCGTGACGCTGAACAAAGGCACCCGTTTCGAAGGCACCGCGATGCTGCGTGACTTCCGCATTACGGATTTCCAGAACTATCAGGCCATTATCGGCCATCAGACCGTGGCGCTCGATCCAACGGATACCGAGCAAATGGACATGCGTACCCTCTGGAATACCGATACCAACCGAGCGCGTGCTGAGTTCCACTGGCGTATTACGCTTGTCTTCACCGTGTTTATGATGGCGCTGATTGTCGTTCCGCTGAGCGTGGTGAACCCGCGTCAGGGACGCGTGCTCTCTATGCTGCCAGCGATGCTGCTTTACCTGATCTATTTCCTGCTGCAAACCTCGATTCGTTCCAACGGCGCGAAGGGTAAGCTGGACCCTATGGTCTGGACATGGTTCGTTAACAGCCTGTACATCTTACTGGCGCTGGGGTTAAACCTGTGGGATACGGTGCCTGTGCGCCGCATACGTGCCCGATTCTCGCGTAAAGGAGCCATCTAATGCAGGCGTTTGGCGTTCTTGATCGCTATATCGGTAAAACCATTTTTACCACCATCATGATGACGTTGTTCATGCTGGTGTCCCTCTCCGGCATTATCAAATTTGTCGATCAGCTGAAAAAAGCCGGGCAGGGGAGCTATGACGCGCTGGGCGCGGGGATGTATACCCTGCTCAGCGTGCCGAAAGATGTGCAGATCTTCTTCCCGATGGCGGCCCTGCTGGGGGCGCTGCTGGGGCTGGGGATGCTGGCGCAGCGCAGTGAGCTGGTCGTTATGCAGGCTTCGGGTTTTACCCGTATGCAGGTCGCGCTGTCGGTGATGAAAACCGCCATCCCCCTGGTGCTGTTGACCATGGCGATTGGCGAGTGGGTCGCGCCGCAGGGCGAACAGATGGCGCGTAACTACCGTGCTCAGGCGATGTACGGCGGCTCACTGCTCTCGACTCAGCAAGGTTTATGGGCGAAAGACGGTAAAAACTTCGTCTACATCGAACGGGTGAAGGGGAATGATGAACTGGGCGGAGTGAGCATCTACGCTTTCGATGACCAGCGCCGTCTGCAGTCCGTTCGCCACGCCTCTTCGGCGAAGTTTGACGCCGAACATAAGCAGTGGCGGTTGTCCCAGGTTGATGAATCTGACCTGACCGATCCGAAACAGATTACGGGTTCTCAGACGGTAACCGGTACGTGGAAAACCAACCTGACGCCCGATAAGCTCGGCGTCGTGGCGCTGGATCCTGACGCGCTCTCCATCAGTGGTTTACACAACTATGTGAAATACCTGAAGTCGAGCGGACAGGATGCGGGACGCTATCAGCTCAACATGTGGAGCAAAATCTTCCAGCCGATGTCCGTGGCGGTAATGATGCTGATGGCGCTGTCGTTTATCTTCGGCCCGTTGCGCAGCGTGCCGATGGGGGTCCGCGTCGTGACCGGCATCAGCTTCGGCTTTGTGTTCTACGTGCTCGATCAGATCTTCGGTCCGCTGACGCTGGTTTATGGCATTCCGCCGATTATCGGTGCGCTGCTGCCAAGCGCCAGCTTCCTCCTGATCAGTCTCTGGCTGCTGTTGAAACGCTCCTGATTGACCTCGCCTCGCTTCCGGTTACCCGGGAGCGAGGCTAATCTCCTGTTTCACCCCGCACTTTTTCTCACAACCTTCAACGTCCCGCCGCGAATTTGAGTATTATTGAGCGATAACGTCGTGAAGGGATCCTCTATGAAGCAAATTCGAATGCTTGCCCAGTATTACGTCGACCTGATGATGAAGCTTGGGCTGGTGCGTTTTTCCATGCTGCTTGCGCTGGCGCTGGTCGTTCTGGCCATTGTCGTGCAAATGGCGGTTACCATGGTTCTGCATGGTCAGGTCGAGAGTATCGACGTCATCCGCTCCATCTTCTTTGGCTTGCTTATTACTCCCTGGGCGGTCTATTTCCTTTCCGTGGTGGTTGAACAGCTGGAAGAGTCCCGTCAGCGTTTGTCTAAGCTGGTGGATAAGCTGGAAGAGATGCGCGAGCGTGACCTGAAGCTCAACGTCCAGCTCAAAGACAACATTGCGCAGCTGAATCAGGAGATTTCAGATCGTGAGAAAGCGGAGGCCGAGCGTCAGGCCACCCTGGAGCAGCTGAAAATCGAAATGAAAGAGCGCGAGGTCACGCAGATCCAGCTTGAGCAGCAATCTTCTTTCCTGCGATCGTTCCTGGATGCGTCGCCGGATCTGGTGTTCTACCGTAATGAAGATAAAGAGTTTTCCGGCTGTAACCGGGCGATGGAGTTGCTCACCGGAAAAAGCGAGAAGCAGCTGATACACCTGAAGCCGCAGGACGTTTACTCTGAAGAGGCGGCGGCCAAGGTCATGGAGACCGACGAAAAAGTCTTCCGTCATAACGTCTCGCTGACCTATGAACAGTGGCTGGATTACCCGGACGGGCGCAAAGCCTGCTTTGAGATCCGTAAGGTGCCCTACTATGACCGCGTGGGGAAACGCCACGGCCTGATGGGCTTTGGCCGCGATATTACCGAGCGTAAGCGCTATCAGGATGCCCTGGAGCGCGCCAGCCGCGACAAGACCACCTTTATCTCCACCATCAGCCACGAGCTGCGCACGCCGCTTAACGGCATCGTCGGCTTGAGCCGTATTCTGCTGGATACCGACCTGACCGCAGAGCAGGAAAAATACCTCAAGACTATCCATGTTTCAGCGGTCACGCTGGGTAATATCTTCAACGATATTATTGATATGGATAAGATGGAGCGCCGTAAAGTTCAGCTTGATAACCAGCCTGTGGATTTCACCAGCTTCCTTGCCGATCTGGAAAACCTGTCTGGCCTGCAGGCGCAGCAGAAGGGATTGAGCTTTGTCATGGAGCCAACCCTGCCGCTGCCGCATAAAGTGGTGACGGACGGCACGCGACTGCGCCAGATCCTGTGGAACCTGATCAGCAACGCGGTGAAATTTACCCAGAAAGGAAAGGTGGCGGTGCGTATCCGCTATGACGAAGGTGACATGCTGCACTTCGAGGTGGAAGACTCCGGGATGGGTATTCCGCTGGAGGAGCAGGACAAAATCTTCGCCATGTATTATCAGGTGAAGGACAGCAACGGTGGGAAACCGGCCACCGGTACGGGCATTGGCCTGGCGGTGTCTAAACGTCTGGCGAAGAGTATGGGCGGCGATATCACCGTTGCCAGCCAGCCGGGCAAAGGGTCAACCTTCACGCTGACGGTCCATGCCCCTGCGGTGGCGGAAGAGGTAGAGGATACCTTTGAAAATGACGATATGCCGCTGCCTGCCCTGCACGTCCTGCTGGTGGAAGATATTGAGCTGAACGTAATTGTGGCGCGCTCTGTACTGGAAAAACTGGGCAACAGCGTGGATGTCGCGATGACCGGTAAAGCCGCGCTGGAGATGTTTAAACCAGGCGAATACGATCTTGTTCTGCTGGATATTCAATTACCGGATATGACCGGGCTGGATATCTCGCGCGAGTTGACGCGTCAGTACGCGGCCGACGAACTGCCGCCGCTGGTTGCCCTGACGGCGAACGTGCTGAAAGATAAAAAAGAGTATCTCGATGCCGGTATGGACGATGTACTCAGCAAGCCGCTGGCGGTGCCTGCTCTGACCGCTATGATCAAAAAGTTCTGGGATACCCATGATGAAGAGGAGAGCACCATGACGTCTGTTGATAGCGCAAAAGCCCAAACGATACTCGATACCGCGATGCTGGAGCAGTACATCGATCTGGTGGGGCCGAAACTGATTACCGACGGTCTGGCGGTGTTCGAAAAAATGATGCCGGGCTATCTGAGCGTGCTGGAATCCAACCTGACGGCCCGTGACCAGAAGGGGATCGTGGAAGAAGGACATAAAATCAAAGGTGCCGCCGGCTCGGTTGGCTTACGCCATCTGCAGCAGTTGGGGCAACAGATTCAGTCGCCTGATTTACCTGCATGGGAAGATAACGTGGGTGATTGGGTTGAAGAGATGAAACAGGAATGGCAAAACGATGTGGCGGTGCTAAAAGCCTGGGTTGACGCCAGAAAAAAATGACCCCGGATTAACCGGGGTGCGCGAATACTGCGCCAACACCAGGGAAATCGTGGCTGCGCCTGTTTTTAAACGTTATTTTTGAAAGGGCGCTGCCTGAAAAATTTAGGCCGCACGCAGATAAGATAGCAAATCTTAAATGGTTTGTTACATGAATCAGTGAAATGTGTGAAGCATAGCGTTTTAATCAAAATTATTAATGTGCTTCAGCAAGTTGCAGAAAAGGATTGTCATGATGAAAAAGATTGGTGTCGTGCTAAGCGGATGCGGTGTTTACGATGGCTCTGAGATACATGAAGCCGTCATCACGCTGCTGGCCCTGGCTAAGCAGGGAGCCGAGGTGATTTGTTTTGCACCGGACAAAAATCAGGCGGATGTGATTAACCATCTGACCGGTGAGCCGATGGCGGAAACCCGTAACGTGCTGATTGAAGCCGCGCGCATTACGCGAGGTGTCATCCATCCTCTTATTCAGGCAGACCCTGCAGAGCTTGATGCGCTCATTGTGCCAGGTGGGTTTGGCGCAGCCAAAAATCTCAGTACCTTTGCCGCGCAGGGCGCGGAGTGTCAGATCGATCCTCATCTCAAAGCGCTGTCGCAGGCCATGCATGCGGCAGGGAAACCGTTGGGCTTTATCTGTATCGCACCGGCGATGTTGCCTAAAATTTTTGATTTCCCGCTGCGCGTGACCATCGGGACGGATATTGATACCGCAGAGATTGTCGAAGAAATGGGGGGCGAACACGTTCCGTGCCCGGTGGATGACATTGTGGTTGATGAAGATAACAAGATTGTCACCACGCCTGCGTATATGCTGGCGAAGAATATCGCGGAAGCCGCCGTGGGCATTGAAAAACTGGTCGCCCGCGTGCTGGTGCTGACGGAATGAGGCGTCCGTTTTCCGCAGGCGCATGGGTGAAACGCCTTCTTCTACGCATCGTTCTCGTCATGGCGGTGTTCTGGGGAGGCGGGCTGGCCGTGTTCAGCATTATGCCGGTCCCGTTCTCTGCCGTGATGGTTGAGCGTCAGCTCGGCGCGTGGCTCAGCGGCGATTTCGGCTATGTTGCCCATTCTGACTGGGTAAGCATGGACGAGATCTCTCCGTTTATGGGGCTGGCGGTCATCGCAGCGGAGGATCAGAAATTCCCTGAGCACTGGGGGTTCGACGTTGCGGCCATTGAGAAGGCGCTGGCCCATAACGAACGCCATGAAAACCGCGTGCGCGGCGCGTCAACGTTGTCGCAGCAGACGGCCAAAAATCTGTTTCTGTGGGACGGCCGTAGCTGGGTGCGAAAGGGGCTGGAAGCGGGGCTCACCCTGGGCATGGAAACGGTCTGGAGCAAAAAGCGCATTCTGACCGTGTATCTCAACGTTGCCGAGTTTGGCGACGGGGTATTTGGTGTCGAAGCTGCATCACAACGCTATTTTAATAAACCCGCCAGCAAGCTGAGCATGTCGGAGGCGGCGCTGCTCGCGGCTGTTCTGCCTAATCCCCTCCGTTTTAAAGCCAGTGCCCCCTCAGGGTACGTGCGAAGCCGTCAGGCGTGGATTATGCGCCAGATGCGTCAGTTGGGAGGAGAAGGGTTTATGGAGAGCAACAAACTTATGTAGGGCGGGTAAGCGCAGCGCCACCCGCCTGAAGGGCAGAGACCTTAATCTTCGTCGAACCCTGCGTTAAACAGCGCAATCACCGCCGCCAGCGCTTCCTCTTCCTGGGGGCCGGTGGCTTCGACTTCAATCTGACGCCCTTTGGCGGAATCCAGCATCAGCAGCGCAATGACGCTGTTCGCCTCCGCTTCGGTACCTTCGTCATTCCGCAGCAGAACTTCTGCATCGAAACCCTGCATCAGCTCAAACAGCTTCATCGCCGGGCGCGCATGCATGCCCAGCTTATTGGTGATCTCAACGGTCTGTTTTACGGTCATGTTTTACGTTTTTCCAGCGTGCGATGACGGGACTGAACGTTCTTCCCGCGCGAGCGGAAATAGTCGGCCAGCTGTTCGGCGATGTAGACCGAACGATGTTTACCGCCGGTACAGCCAATCGCTACCGTTAGATAGCTACGATTGTTTGTCTCCAGCATAGGTAACCATAGCTCAAGGTAGCTTCGCGTCTGGTAGATAAAATTGTGAACTTCTGTGTGCCTGTCGAGGAAGGCCGCAACGGGTTTATCCAGACCGGTCATGGGACGCAGTTTCGGATCCCAGTGCGGGTTCGGCAGGAAGCGCACGTCGAAAACATAATCCGCATCAATCGGGATACCGTGCTTGAAGCCAAAGGATTCGAACACCATCGTCAGTTCGCGCTCGCGTTTTCCCAGCAAGCGGGTACGCAGCATTTCTGCCAGCTCGTGAACGGACATCTCAGAGGTGTCGACAATCAGGTCGGCGCGAGAACGCAGCGGCTCCAGCAGATCGCTCTCTTCATCGATTGCGCTCTCCAGGGAGAGGTTCTTACTGGAAAGCGGGTGCAAACGACGGGTGTCGCTGTAGCGGCGAATCAGGGTATTACGGTCTGCATCGAGGAACAGCAGCTGAGGCGAGAACGTGTCAGGCAGGTTACTCATTGCCTGTTCGAAGATCTCTGGCGATTCCGGCATGTTACGAACGTCGATACTGACGGCGGCCGAGGTCTGTCTCTCCGCAAGCGTACGGGCCAGGTCGGGCAACAACACGACCGGCAGGTTATCGACGCAGTAAAAACCCATGTCTTCCAGCGCGCGCAGAGCCACGGATTTCCCCGACCCTGAACGACCGCTGACAATCATCAGCACCATGTTCCGTTTCTCCTCAGGACAACAGATGTGAAGGCCATCTCCTGGTTATGCATCATCCTGATTGCCTTCTGCTTCGGTGATAATTTGATAAAGCTCTTCATCACTTTGAGCCGAGCGCAGTCGACGGCAAATGGTTTTATCAGCCAGACGTTTGGCGACCAGCGACAGCGTATGCAGATGGGTTTTCGTCTGGTCAGCAGGCACCAGCAGCGCGAAGAGGAGATCGACGGGCTGGTTATCAATGGCATCAAAGGCGATCGGTGTTTCAAGCTGCACAAACACACCGACGGCACGCAGGGTATCCTCTTCCAGCTTGCCGTGCGGGATTGCGATGCCGTTGCCGATACCGGTACTGCCCATCTTTTCGCGGGTCAGAATTGCTTCGAACACCACCTGCGGCGGCAGGCCCAGCTGTTTTGCGGCCAGTTCACTGATGATTTCCAGCGCACGTTTTTTGCTCTGGCAGTGAACCGCACTGCGGGTACATTCCTGGTTAAGGACATTGCTCAGTTGAAGAGCGGAATCGTTGTTCATCATAATTTCACCTAAGCGCTAACTGTACAAATGGCCTGTTGTGTTTCACAACAGGCCGTCCTGCACCCGTTAACTGCCCGGACAATTAGTGTTGTTTCAGTTTATCTTTATGTTTATTGAGCTGTCGCGCAAGCTTATCAATCAAGCCGTCGATAGCAGCGTACATGTCTTGCCCTTCCGCACTGGCATGCAGTTCCCCCCCGTTAACATGCAGGGTGGCATCCGAGATATGAGTCACTTTCTCCACTTTCAACACAATGTAGACCTGATTGATCCTTTCGAAATACTGCTCGAGTTTTGCAAACTTCGCGTTCACAAAGTCGCGTAAAGCCTCAGTAATTTCGACGTTTTGTCCAGTGATGTTGAGCTGCATAGTGTCTTCCTTATCGGTTGTGTCAGACCAGCTGTTTACGCTGGTTGGACGGCGGAATGGATAAAGACTCTCGATACTTCGCAACAGTACGACGTGCCACCATAATACCCTGATCGGACAGCATGGTGGTTAACTTACTGTCGCTTAGTGGCTTCGCGGGATTCTCCGCGGCGATCAACTTCTTCACCAGAGCACGAATGGCCGTTGACGACGCTTCGCCGCCGCCCTCGGTATTCACATGGCTGGAGAAGAAATACTTAAGCTCAAAAATACCGCGTGGACTGTGCAGATACTTCTGCGTGGTGACACGGGAAATGGTTGATTCATGCATCTCGACGGCCTGGGCGATATCCGCCAGCACCATCGGTTTCATATACTCTTCGCCCTGCTCAAAGAAAGCCTGCTGCTGTTCGACAATGCAGCGGCTGACGCGTAGCAGCGTATCATTTCGGCTCTCCAGACTTTTGATCAGCCATCGCGCTTCCTGCAAATTGCTACGAATATATTGGTTGTCGGCGTCGTTACGCACGCTGGTGCACATGGAGGCATACTGCTGGTTGATTTGCAGGCGAGGGATGCTGTCTGAATTCAGTTCAACGACCCAGCGGCCGTTGTGTTTTCTGACCAGCACGTCCGGGATCACGTACTCGGGCTCGCTGGTCTGGATCGACTGACCGGGGCGCGGATCGAGCGACTGGATCAGATTCACCGCTTCTTTCAGCACCTCTTCCTTCAGGCGCGTGACGCGCATCAGGGTGCGGAAATCGTGGTTCGCCAGCAGATCCAGATGATCGCTGATGATCGCCCGCGCCTCCTCGAGCCATGGCGTCTCTTTACTGAACTGAGAAAGCTGGATCAGCAGGCAGTCGCGCAGATCTTTTGCGGCCACGCCTACCGGATCGAAACGCTGGATGCGCTTCAGAACGGCTTCGACTTCCTCAAGCTCAATCTCGTCGTCGCCCATGCTTTCCAGTATATCGTCGAGGGTGACGGTCAAATAGCCGGTGTCGTCAACGGCATCGACAATCGACGTGGCAATCGCGCGGTCGGTATCGGAGAAGGGGGTGAGTTCCACCTGCCACATCAGGTAATCCTGCAGCGACTGGGTGGTTTCGCCCTGATAGACCGGTAGCTCATCGTCCTGGTAGTCTGCACGCGTACCGGAAGGGGTTCCGGCGGTGTAGATTTCATCCCAGCTGGCATCAAGCGGAAGCTCGTCGGGCATCTCTTTTTGTTCGAGTGCATCCGCGGTATCGAGCGCTTCAGTATCCTGCGATTGCTGGGTATCTACCTCGTCATGAAGATCGGTTTGTTCCAGCAGGGGGTTACTGTCCAGCGCCTGCTGGAGCTCCTGCTGAAGTTCTAACGTAGACAGTTGCAACAGGCGAATTGCCTGCTGTAGCTGCGGCGTCATCGCCAGTTGTTGGCTGAGCCTTAATTGCAAACCTTGCTTCATGTTCAGAGCATTTTTCTCCGGTTCGGCGTTACGTTACCTCTACCCTATCAGAGTCTGAAGTCTTCCCCAAGATAGACGCGCTTAACATGATCGTCTTCGAGGATCTGCTGCGGCGTACCGTGGGCGATCAGATTGCCCTGGCTGACAATATAGGCGCGTTCACATACGGCCAGCGTTTCACGCACGTTGTGGTCGGTGATCAGTACGCCAAGCCCGCTGTCGCGCAGGTGCTCAATGATACGTTTAATGTCGATAACGGAGATGGGGTCAACGCCCGCAAACGGTTCATCCAGAAGGATAAATTTCGGGTTTGCGGCCAGCGCACGCGCAATTTCAACGCGACGGCGTTCGCCCCCGGAGAGTGCCTGACCGAGGCTGTCGCGCAGATGCTCAATGTGGAACTCTTCCATCAGCTCGTTAGCACGATCCTGACGCTGTTCGTTGGTCAGGTCGTTACGAATTTGCAGGACCGCCATCAGGTTGTCGTAAACGCTGAGACGACGGAAAATGGAGGCTTCCTGCGGCAGATAGCCGATCCCGCGACGCGCGCGCGCGTGCAGCGGCAGAAGACTGATGTCTTCATCGTCAATGATAATGTTGCCGGCATCGCGCGGCACAATACCCACCACCATGTAGAAGGTTGTCGTTTTACCCGCACCGTTCGGGCCAAGCAGCCCCACGATTTCGCCGGAGTTGACGGTCAGACTGACATCTTCTACGACACGGCGGCCCTTATAGGCCTTCGCGAGGTTTTTTGCAGTTAATGTTGCCATAACGAATTAGTTACTCTTCTTCTGTGCCGGGGCCTGGCCCTTGCCTTTGTCCTGCAGCTGCGACGGAACCAGTACGGTGGTCACGCGTTTGCCTTTCTCGCTGGAGGCCTGCATTTTTTGCTCTTTAACCAGATAGGTAATCTGGTCGCCGGTAATGTTGCTGTCCAGCTGTTCCAGGTACGCGTTTCCGGTCAGGATGACCAGATCCTTCGCCAGCTCATAGTGCATGTGCGTAGCGCGGCCTTTCACCGGCTTGCCGTTGTCCTGCATCTGGTAGAAGGTCGCCGGATTACCATAGCCATCGATAATCTCTTTGCCCTGCTCGCCACCCGGACGGGTCACGACCACTTTGTCGGCGTTGATTTTGATGGTGCCCTGGGTCATGACGACGTTACCCGTGAAGGTGACGACGTTACCCTGCATATCGAGAGACTGGGTGTCGGACTCAATATGGATCGGCTGGTCGGTATCGCCCGTTACAGCAAGCGCGGGGAGACTGGCCGCCAGCATCGCGCTGGCGATAATTACTTTAAGGCTGAGTTTGTTTGTTTTGAATTTCATAGGAGGTTCTAACCTTTTCTATCAGCTCGGCGTTCTTGCTGCGTAAGTTCCCGCGCATTCTTAAACCGCTGGAATTAAATGTTGTGCCATACAGTGTGACCAGATCCTGCGACGTCACGTCCTGGGTTACCAGGTTGATCTGGGCATTATCCGTCGTAATTTTTCGCAGTTGCGAGTCAGCGGTCAGGGCGTTGACTTCAACGTGGCCATACAGATAAAGCATACGGTCATTTGTCAGTTTGGCCCGATCTGACTTAATTGACCACGTCGGCACTTTGTCTTTATCAAATGTGGTCATCACAGGTTGGGTAAACCATGAAACGCCATCATCGGAAAAATATTCAACATGCTGGGCAATCAGGCGATAGTTCAGCGCGCCTTCCGGGCTGTAGACCACGGTGTCGCTGTGATCGCTTTTATAGGTTGGATCGGTATTGTTGATCACTTCCGTTTGCGTATCGTCGCGATCGGCAAGGTTCACGCCAATCAATACCAGTGCGACAAGCGAAAGCAAAATGATAATCCAACGTCTGGTTTTACTCATATCGATTGCCCTTTGGCCTCATCAAGCTTGCCCTGCGCCAGCAGAAGCAGATCGCAGACTTCACGGACAGCGCCGCGGCCACCGTTGATGTGGGTAACGTAGTCGGCGCGCGGGATCAGCAGCGGATGCGCATCGGCAACGGCGATGCTCAGCCCAACTTCAGCCATCACCGGCCAGTCAATCAGGTCGTCCCCGACGTAGGCCACGTTTTCCGGTGCGATAGCCAGTTTACCCAGTAAATCATTGAACGCCGCCATCTTATCGGATTGACCCTGATACAGATGGGTAATACCTAAAGTTTCACAGCGGTCTTCTACCAGTTTAGCGTTTCGCCCGGTGATGATCGCCACCTCAATCCCCGAGGTGAGCGCACAGCGGATACCGTAGCCGTCGCGAACGTTAAACGCCTTCAGCTCTTCACCATTATTGCCCATGTAAATCAGGCCGTCGGAGAGAACCCCATCCACATCGAGGATGAGCAGACGAATGTTTTCCGCCTTTGCCATCATCTGGGTACTGACCGGACCATAACAGGTTGCAAGGGATGCACCCGCATTACTCATTGTCTTATCCTTCATTACACTACGCCTGCGCGCAGCAGATCATGCATATGTACCACACCCAGCAACTGGTCGCCATCGGCAACCATAACGGAGGTGATATGGCGGGACTGCATCAGGTTCAGCACGTCCACGGCCAGCGTACCCGGACGCACGCGGATGCCGCCGGGCGTCATCACATCGGCAATACCGAGCGTGCGGACATCGACACCCATGTCGAACACGCGACGCAGGTCGCCATCGGTGAAGATCCCCTGAATTTTCATCAGATCGTCGCACACGACCGTCATCCCCAGATTCTTGCGGGTGATTTCCAGCAGCGCATCACGCAGGGAGGCTTCTTTACTGACGTGAGGGATCTCATCCCCGGTGTGCATAATATCGTTTACCCGCAGCAGGAGCTTGCGCCCCAGCGCGCCGCCCGGGTGGGAAAGCGCGAAATCTTCCGGCGTAAAGCCACGGGCTTCAAGCAGCGCCACGGCAAGCGCATCGCCCATGACCAGTGCAGCGGTGGTGCTGGAGGTCGGCGCCAGACCGAGCGGACAGGCCTCCTTAGGAACCTTCACGCACAGGTGAATATCGGCTGCACGCGCCATGCTGCTTTCCGGGCGGCTGGTCATGCAAATCAGCGGCACCTGCAGTCGCTTCAGAACCGGGATGAGCGCCAGGATTTCATTGGACTCACCGGAGTTGGAGAGCGCGATGACGATATCCTGCGGCGTGACCATACCCAAGTCCCCGTGCGCGGCTTCCCCCGGGTGGACAAAGAAGGACGAGGTGCCGGTACTGGCAAAGGTTGCCGCCATTTTGCGTCCAATGTGGCCGGACTTGCCCATCCCCATCACCACGACTTTGCCGGCGCAGTAGAATATCTTCTCACATGCCAGACTAAAATCCTGATTAATGTACTGATCTAACTGCGCCAGACCTTCACGTTCAATCTCCAGAACGTCTTTGCCTGCTTTCTGAAAGTCAAAACCCGGCTGCAATTCTATTTGCGACATAATGCGTTTCCGTTTACCCAGAGAGAAGAGGCGAGAGCCAGTACAGCATCGCCATCCATACGATAAATCCACCCGTCAGCAGCGCGCCTGCGCCTTTGCCGATCTGTCGTTGCCGCCGCCAGCAGAGCAGGGCAAAAATCACGCTGACCAGCAACATCACGCCGTAATCACGTGAGAACGCCAGAGGATTAAAGGGCCCTGGCGAAATCAGGGCCGGCAGGCCCATCACAATGGCGATATTAAAAATGTTAGAACCGATGATATTACCAATGGCAATGTCATCCTCACCTTTACGTGCACCCGCAATGGCGGTGGCCAGCTCCGGCAGGCTGGTGCCGATGGCAATCACCGTCAGGCCTATAGTCAGCTCGCTGATGGCAAAATAGTTCGCCAGCACCGTCGCGTTATCCACGACCATGCGCGTTGCCATCGGCATGATGATCAGCGCGACGCCCAGCCAGAGCAGGGCAACAGGCAGCGTGCCTTCTCGCGGAAGCTCGGCGACCTGCTCGCGCGTGAGGCTATCCTGACCCTGCTTTTCAGCCAGACGGGCGATCTTAACACTATACAGCAGCCAAATAACGGCCAGCGCCAGCAGGAAAATGCCGTCGCTGTAGCTCAGTACGCCATCGTAAAATACGCACCCTGCCAGCAGGCTTACGAGTAACATTAGCGGCAATTCACGGCGCAGAACATCAGAATGCACGCGAAAAGGATGGAGCAGCGCGGCCAGGCCTAAAATCAATAAAATATTGACGATGTTAGAGCCAATGGCGGTGCCGACTGCCAGGTCTACCTGACCATGCAGCGAGGCAGAGACAGAGACGATGATTTCAGGAAGCGACGTTCCTACGCTGACCACGGTCATCCCGATGACAACAGGTGGTACGCCACTCAGGCGACACAGGATAGATGCAGCAAACACTAAACGGTCAGCACTGTAGACCACCAACAGTAAACCAATTATTAACAGTGCTGTTGCTAAAAGCATCAAAAGTCCTTTCTTCAGGTATACTCGTCGGTCCATTGCTCGGGAATGGCTGGACTGCATACAGTCTGAGGCGTAACGAATTCCTAATTTTGACTTTATGCGCCGGAAAAGTAAAACAAATGCCAGCTTTCGCTAACCTCTACGGTTATTATTCTGTAAAAATGCGGAGTTTAGGGCTGATTCAGGCTACATGCCTTAACGTGAGCAGGATAAGAAAGGAACCATAAATGAGCCAAACCATGGCGAATTTAGTCGATGTCCGCGGGGTGAGTTTTTCTCGCGCCAACAGATTGATATTTGATGATATTTCGTTGACCGTGCCGCGTGGCAAAATTACTGCCATCATGGGGCCGTCCGGGATCGGTAAAACGACCCTGCTCCGCCTTATTGGTGGGCAGATCCCACCGGATAGCGGTGAAATCCTCTTTGATGGCGAAAACATCCCGGAGATGTCGCGCTCGCGCCTGTATACTGTTCGCAAACGCATGAGCATGCTCTTTCAGTCGGGGGCTTTGTTCACCGACATGAACGTCTTTGATAACGTTGCCTATCCGCTGCGCGAGCATACCAGCCTGCCGCCTGCGCTGCTGAAAAGCACGGTGATGATGAAGCTAGAAGCCGTCGGGCTGCGGGGCGCCGCGAAGCTGATGCCTTCGGAGCTGTCCGGCGGGATGGCGCGTCGTGCCGCGCTGGCGCGAGCCATCGCATTAGAACCTGATTTAATTATGTTCGACGAACCGTTTGTCGGGCAGGATCCCATCACGATGGGCGTGCTGGTGAAGCTCATCTCTGAACTGAACAGCGCGCTTGGCGTCACCTGCATTGTGGTGTCTCACGATGTACCTGAAGTGTTGAGCATTGCCGATTACGCCTACATCGTAGCGGACAAAAAGATCGTCGCACACGGTAGCGCCCAGGCGCTGCAGGAAAATTGCGATCCGCGCGTGCGGCAGTTCCTCGACGGTATTGCCGATGGCCCTGTGCCGTTCCGCTACACGGCGGGCGACTATCGTGACGATTTACTGGGAATAGGGAGTTAAGCCACTCATGCTGTTAAATGCGTTGGCCGCTCTCGGACACCGTGGCATAAAAACCATCAGGACGTTCGGGCGTGCCGGATTGATGTTATTCAACGCGCTGGTCGGCAAGCCGGAATTCCGTAAGCACGCGCCGCTATTGGTGCGTCAGCTTTATAACGTCGGCGTGCTGTCGATGCTCATCATCATTGTCTCCGGTCTGTTTATCGGTATGGTGCTGGGTCTGCAGGGCTACCTGGTGCTGACAACCTACAGTGCGGAAACCAGCCTCGGGATGCTGGTGGCGCTCTCGCTGCTGCGTGAACTGGGGCCCGTTGTGGCGGCGCTGCTTTTCGCCGGGCGCGCGGGGTCGGCCTTAACGGCTGAAATTGGCCTGATGCGCGCGACCGAGCAGCTCTCCAGCATGGAGATGATGGCGGTCGATCCGCTGCGTCGCGTGATCTCGCCGCGTTTCTGGGCCGGGGTCATCTCTTTACCGCTGCTGACGATTCTGTTTGTCGCCGTGGGGATCTGGGGCGGTTCGCTGGTCGGCGTGCACTGGAAAGGCATTGATGCCGGTTTCTTCTGGTCTGCCATGCAGGACGCCATCGATCTGCGAATGGATCTGATTAACTGCCTGATTAAGAGCGTGGTATTTGCCATTACGGTCACCTGGATTGCATTGTTCAATGGTTACGATGCCATCCCGACGTCGGCGGGCATTAGCCGCGCAACTACACGTACAGTCGTTCATTCGTCGCTGGCCGTACTGGGTCTGGATTTTGTGCTCACCGCACTGATGTTTGGGAATTGAGTTCATGCAAACGAGAAAAAATGAAATTTGGGTCGGTGTATTCCTGCTGCTGGCGCTGCTGGCCGCGCTGTTTATCTGCCTCAGAGCGGCGGATATCACGTCTGTGCGCACCGAGCCGACGTATCGCATCTATGCCACCTTCGATAACATCGGCGGGCTGAAGGCGCGTTCACCGGTCCGTATTGGCGGCGTGGTGATCGGACGCGTATCTGACATTACGCTGGATGAGAAGACCTATCTGCCACGTGTCGCGATGGATATCGAAGAGCGTTACAACCACATTCCGGACACCAGCTCCCTTTCTATCCGGACTTCCGGTCTGCTGGGCGAACAATATCTGGCGCTTAACGTCGGTTTTGAAGACCCCGAGCTGGGAACGACTATCCTTAAGGACGGGAGCGTGATCCAGGACACCAAGTCCGCCATGGTACTGGAAGATATGATTGGTCAGTTCCTTTACAACAGTAAAGGGGATGATAAAAAGTCTGACAATGCCCCTGCGCAGAGTGAAGACCATACCAATGCTGCGCCGACCCCAGGTGCTGCGAATTAATATCAGGAGAAGTCATTCATGTTTAAACGACTGTTAATGGTTGCCATGCTGGTTATTGCCCCTCTCACCGCGGTGCACGCGGCGGATCAGAGTAACCCGTACAAACTGATGGACGAAGCCGCGAAGAAAACCTTCGATCGTCTTAAAAACGAGCAGCCTAAGATTCGTGCTAATCCTGATTACCTGCGTGACGTGGTTGACCAGGAGCTGCTGCCGTACGTGCAGATCAAATATGCGGGAGCCCTGGTGCTGGGCCGCTATTACAAAGACGCAACCCCGGCGCAGCGTGAGGCCTATTTTGCCGCTTTCCGTGAATACCTGAAGCAGGCGTATGGTCAGGCGCTGGCGATGTACCACGGTCAGACCTATCAGATCGCCCCGGAGCAGCCGCTGGGTGATGCGACCATCGTCCCTATTCGCGTAACGATCAACGATCCTAATGGTCGTCCGCCGGTGCGTCTGGATTTCCAGTGGCGCAAAAACAGCCAGACCGGCCACTGGCAGGCGTATGACATGATCGCCGAAGGCGTAAGCATGATCACCACCAAACAGAACGAGTGGAGCGACCTGCTGCGCACCAAGGGGATTGATGGCCTGACCGCGCAGCTGCAGTCCATCGCTCGTCAGAAAATTAGTCTGGACGAGAAGAAGTAATGTCACAGCAACTCAGCTGGTCGCGTGAAGGCGAGACATTAAAGCTGTCCGGTGAGCTGGATCAGGATCTGCTGAACCCCTTATGGGATAAACGCCATGAGGCCATGCAGGGCGTGACGGTTATTGACTTAACCGACGTCACGCGGGTAGATACGGCAGGCGTTGCACTGCTTGCCCATCTGGTTGCGGTAGGGAAAAAGCAGGGGGCGAGCGTCACGCTTCGCGGCGCGAGCGAGAATGTCGTGACCCTGGCGCAGCTCTACAATCTGCCTCAGGACGTACTGCCTCGTTAATATTTTCAGTGCGTTACTTCCGAAAGCCCTGACAGTTTCATCGTCGGGGCTTTTTGCTTGTTTAAGACGACGCCACTTTGCTCTAAGATGTTGGGCTTGTTTTCACTATCAGATGATTAAGAGCCCATGGAAAATCATGAAATCCAGACAGTGCTGATGAATGCACTCTCCCTTCAGGAAGCCCACGTCACAGGCGATGGCAGTCACTTCCAGGTTATTGCTGTGGGTGAGATGTTCGACGGTATGAGCCGTGTGAAGAAACAGCAGGCTGTGTACGCGCCGCTGATGGAATATATTGCGGATAACCGCATCCACGCCCTGTCGATTAAAGCGTTCACCCCGCAAGAGTGGGCACGCGATCGCAAACTAAACGGTTTTTGAGCTGAGGGCGACAGGCCCGCAGCACGGTTGAATTTATAAGAGAGCACACCATGGATAAATTTCGTGTACAGGGGCCAACGCGTCTCCAGGGCGAAGTCACAATTTCTGGCGCGAAAAACGCCGCGCTGCCCATCCTCTTTGCTGCGCTGCTTGCGGAAGAGCCAGTAGAGATTCAGAACGTACCGAAGCTGAAAGATATCGACACCACCATGAAGCTGCTCACCCAGTTGGGCACGAAAGTCGAGCGTAACGGTTCCGTCTGGATCGACGCCAGCAAGGTGAATAACTTCTCTGCCCCTTACGATCTGGTGAAAACCATGCGTGCTTCCATCTGGGCGCTTGGCCCGCTGGTGGCGCGTTTCGGTCAGGGTCAGGTTTCGCTGCCGGGCGGTTGCGCTATCGGTGCGCGTCCGGTTGACCTGCACATCTTTGGCCTGGAAAAACTGGGCGCAGAGATCAAGCTGGAAGAAGGCTACGTTAAAGCGTCCGTCAATGGTCGTCTGAAAGGCGCGCACATTGTTATGGACAAAGTGAGCGTGGGTGCAACGGTGACCATTATGTCTGCGGCAACGCTGGCAGAAGGGACCACGATCATTGAAAACGCCGCGCGTGAACCGGAGATTGTGGATACTGCCAACTTCCTCGTGGCGCTGGGTGCGAAGATCTCCGGTCAGGGTACCGACCGCATCACCATCGAAGGCGTTGAGCGTCTGGGCGGGGGTGTCTATCGCGTACTGCCGGACCGTATCGAAACCGGTACCTTCCTGATCGCTGCTGCGATCTCTGGCGGGAAAATTGTTTGTCGCAACGCGCAGCCAGATACCCTGGATGCGGTGCTGGCGAAACTGCGCGATGCGGGCGCGGATATCGAAATCGGTGAAGACTGGATCAGCCTTGATATGCATGGACAGCGTCCAAAAGCGGTCAATGTGCGTACGGCACCGCATCCGGCGTTCCCAACTGACATGCAGGCACAGTTCACCTTGTTGAACCTGGTCGCCGAAGGGACCGGCTTTATCACGGAAACCATTTTCGAGAACCGCTTTATGCACGTACCGGAACTGATCCGTATGGGGGCACGTGCCGAGATCGAAAGTAATACCGTGATTTGCCACGGCGTTGAGAAACTGTCCGGTGCTCAGGTGATGGCAACCGATCTGCGTGCGTCTGCCAGCCTGGTATTGGCGGGTTGTATCGCGGAAGGCACAACGATCGTGGATCGTATTTATCACATCGATCGTGGCTATGAGCGTATCGAAGATAAACTGCGCGCGCTGGGTGCCAATATCGAGCGTGTGAAGGGCGAGTAATCGTTCCGGCAGCCCCCTGCCAGAAATGACCGGGGGGTTGCTGTTCCTGTCAAAAAAAACTTATTCCTGCGATTCTTTTTTTACTTTTCTCTGGCGAATCATGCGCGATCTGTCGATAAATTCATGGGTGACAGGATCGTGGTAGCGCGAAGGCCAAATCACCCACGGATGCGTGTCCAGCGCCGTTGCGATAATTAATTCTCCTTTTGGCCAGGGGCGGGTGAGGGCGTTTGCCAGAGTTGAAGAACTCAGTCCATGGCGGCGGGACTCTGCTGCCAGTGAAGTGCCTTTTTTGCGCAGTGCGGCAATAATATCAGCCGTGTGCCAGTCAATAAATTTCGTATCCATAACGCCGTCCTTAAGTTCGGATTCACCTACGCCGTTTCTTCTGAAACGACGGGTTTACTATACCCATTTCGAACTCTTGTTCTAAAAAGTTCGCGTTACTTGAAGGAATATTCAGAATAAGACATGGCTTTATTCATGCGGTCTCTAAACCGATGAATTTACATGAACGCGGAATTTACTGGTGTGTACTGGAATCTCCCCGCCAGGATCGCGGGGAGAAAAAGGGAGATTAACGGTCGCGCTGAACGGCGATGTGGGCAAGGCCAATCAGTGCCTCGCGCCATGGGCTGTCTGGAATGACCTGAAGGGCCTCGATGGCCTTGTCGGCTTCTTCTTCTGCACGCTGACGCGTCCATTCGAGCGATCCGCAGATTGCCATGGTTTCCAGTACAGGTTCCAGAAGATGGCGGCCATTTCCCTGCTCAATCGCTTCACGGATCATCTTCGCCTGGTCGGCCGTTCCGTTACGCATGGCGTGGAGCAGCGGCAGGGTCGGTTTGCCTTCGTTCAGGTCATCGCCAACGTTTTTGCCGAGCGTCTCGCCGTCCGCACTGTAGTCCAGCAGATCGTCAATCAGCTGGAAGGCTGTGCCCAGATAGCGGCCATAGTCCTGCAGGCCTTTTTCCTGCGCTTCGGTACAGCCCGCCAAAATGCCGGAACACTGGGCCGCCGCTTCAAACAGGCGCGCGGTTTTGCTGTAGATGACGCGCATGTAGTTTTCTTCAGTGATGTCCGGGTCGTTGACGTTCATCAGCTGGAGCACTTCGCCTTCAGCGATGACGTTAACGGCTTCGGACATCACTTCCAGCACTTTCAGGGAACCCAGGCTGGTCATCATCTGGAAGGCGCGGGTATAAATAAAATCCCCCACCAGGACGCTGGCTGCGTTCCCGAACGCGGCGTTTGCCGTGGCTTTGCCACGACGCATATCCGATTCATCCACCACATCGTCGTGCAGAAGCGTCGCCGTGTGGATAAATTCGATGAGCGCGGCGATAGTGATGTGGGCATTTCCCTGATAGCCAACGGCTCTGGCAGCCAGAATGGCAATCATCGGACGAATGCGTTTACCGCCGCCGCTGACAATGTAATAGCCCAACTGATTGATCAGCTGAACGTCAGAGTTGAGTTGCTCCAGGATTGCTGCATTCACACCCGCCATATCTTGCGCGGTTAACTCGTTGATTTTTTCTAAATTCATCGCAAAAGCCGGGCTTTTTATCCTGTTGATCCCATCTTCAATGGGGTAACGAAGGGTTTCGGTTTATCAATACTAGTGCTGATTGTACTGAAAAAACGGCTCAGATAAACGTTACCGTACGTGTTGTGTTTTTTTTCTTCATGTATTGACGGTAGCACTTGTCAAAGGCTCGCGTTTTGCGTAATATTCGCGCCCTATTGTGAATATTTATAGCGCACTCTGATTCATACGAGGACGTGCGCGGAAGCGGAGTTTATATGTACGCGGTTTTCCAAAGTGGTGGTAAACAACACCGAGTAAGCGAAGGTCAGACCGTTCGCCTGGAAAAGCTGGACATCGCAACTGGCGAATCTGTTGAGTTCGCAGAAGTTCTGATGATCGCAAACGGTGAAGAAGTCAAAATCGGCGTTCCTTTCGTTGATGGCGGCGTTATCAAAGCTGAAGTTGTTGCACACGGTCGTGGCGAGAAAGTTAAAATCGTTAAGTTTCGTCGTCGTAAGCACTACCGTAAGCAGCAGGGCCACCGTCAGTGGTTCACTGATGTGAAAATTACTGGCATCAGCGCCTAAGACCTGAGGAGAGATTTAAATGGCACATAAAAAGGCTGGCGGCTCCACACGTAACGGTCGCGATTCAGAAGCTAAACGCCTGGGCGTTAAGCGTTTCGGTGGCGAATCCGTTCTGGCGGGTAGCATCATCGTTCGTCAACGTGGTACCAAATTCCACGCTGGCAACAACGTAGGTTGCGGTCGTGACCACACTCTGTTTGCTAAAGCAGACGGTAAAGTGAAATTTGAAGTTAAAGGCCCGAACAACCGTAAATACATCAGCATCGTTGCTGAGTAAGGTTTTCTCGGTCCGGTAACGGATTAAAGCCCCGCACCCTGTTGCGGGGCTTTTTACATTGGAAACCCGGTAATTTTTTCTGTAGGGAAAACGGGCATGAAGCAGCAGGCCGGCATAGGAATTCTTTTGGCGCTCACAACCGCAATGTGCTGGGGTGCGCTGCCAATTGCAATGAAGCAGGTACTGGAAGTGATGGAGCCGCCTACGGTGGTCTTTTATCGCTTTCTGATGGCAAGCATCGGCCTCGGGGCGATTCTGGCCATCAAAGGTAAGCTTCCACCCTTGCGGCTCTTCCGTAAACCGCGCTGGCTGGTATTGCTGGCTATCGCGACGGGCGGTCTGTTCGGTAACTTCATCCTGTTCAGCTCTTCCCTGCAATATCTCAGCCCCACGGCGTCGCAGGTGATTGGTCAGCTTTCGCCGGTGGGCATGATGGTCGCCAGCGTCTTTATCCTCAAGGAGAAGATGCGCGGTACGCAGATTATCGGGGCGAGCATGCTGTTGTGCGGTCTGGTGATGTTCTTCAACACCAGTCTGATCGAGATTTTTACCCGCCTGACGGATTACACCTGGGGTGTCATTTTCGGTGTGGGGGCAGCAACGGTCTGGGTGAGCTATGGCGTCGCGCAAAAGGTGTTATTGCGTCGGCTTGCCTCACAGCAGATCCTCTTTTTGCTGTACACTTTGTGTACAATAGCATTGCTGCCATTAGCGAAGCCGGGCGTGATTACCCAGCTTAGCGACTGGCAACTGGCGTGCCTCATTTTTTGTGGGCTGAACACGCTGGTCGGTTATGGCGCGCTGGCCGAAGCGATGGCGCGCTGGCAGGCAGCACAGGTGAGCGCGTTGATCACGCTTACCCCGCTGTTTACGCTGTTATTTTCAGATTTGTTATCAATGGCCTGGCCCGATGTCTTCGTCAGACCGATGCTCAACCTGTTGGGTTATCTCGGTGCGTTTGTCGTGGTTGCGGGCGCGATGTATTCCGCCATTGGTCATCGTCTTTGGGGACGTTGGCGCAAAAATGAAGCGGTTGTAGTAGTCCCCCGCTCAGGCGAATGAGTTACGGAGAGTAAAATGAAGTTTGTTGATGAAGCGACGATCCTGGTCGTGGCTGGTGATGGCGGCAACGGTTGCGTGAGCTTCCGCCGTGAAAAGTATATCCCTCGTGGCGGTCCTGATGGCGGCGACGGTGGGGATGGTGGTGACGTGTGGCTGGAGGCGGATGAGAACCTCAACACGCTGATCGACTACCGTTTCGAAAAATCCTTCCGCGCTGAACGCGGCCAGAACGGCCAGAGCCGTGACTGTACCGGGAAACGCGGTAAAGACGTCACCATTAAAGTTCCGGTCGGTACGCGTGTGATTGACCAGGGGACGGGTGAAACCATGGGCGACATGACCAAACACGGTCAGCGCCTGATGGTGGCGAAAGGCGGCTGGCACGGTCTGGGTAACAGCCGTTTCAAATCGTCCGTTAACCGTACGCCGCGTCAGAAAACGATGGGTACACCGGGCGATAAGCGCGACCTGCAGCTGGAACTGATGCTTCTGGCTGACGTGGGCATGCTGGGTATGCCAAACGCAGGTAAATCGACGTTTATTCGCGCGGTTTCTGCGGCGAAGCCAAAAGTGGCTGATTATCCATTTACCACGCTGGTACCAAGCCTGGGCGTTGTCCGTATGGATAACGAGAAGAGCTTCGTGGTCGCCGATATTCCGGGCCTGATTGAAGGCGCCGCGGAAGGGGCGGGTCTGGGTATTCGCTTCCTGAAACACCTTGAGCGCTGCCGCGTGCTGCTGCACCTCATTGATATCGATCCTATCGACGGTTCCGATCCGGTTGAAAACGCCCGCATCATCGTTGGCGAGCTGGAGAAATACAGCGAGAAACTGGCGAACAAACCACGCTGGCTGGTCTTCAACAAGATCGACCTGATGGACAAAGCCGAAGCGGAAGCAAAAGCGAAAGCCATTGCTGAAGCGATGGGTTGGGAAGATAAATACTACCTGATCTCTGCGGCAAGCCAGGTTGGCGTGAAAGATCTGTGCTGGGATGTGATGACCTTCATCATTGAGAACCCAATTGTTCAGGCGGAAGAAGTCAAACAGCCTGAAAAAGTCGAATTCATGTGGGATGACTACCACCGCCAGCAGCTCGAAGAGCTGGAAGCGGAAGAAGATGATGAAGACTGGGATGATGACTGGGATGAAGACGACGAAGAAGGCGTCGAGTTCATCTACAAGCACTAATCGCTGTTCAAAGCCCCCGTTATGGGGGCTTTTTTTATTCCAGCGTTGCGGGCAGCCAGCAGCTGGCGATTAAGCCACCTTCAGCGCCATTCTCAAGCGTTAGCCTGCCGTGATGGAGCTGGAGGATGCGCTGCACGATGCTCAGGCCCAGCCCACTGCCTCCGTAGCGCTGGTCAAGACGGCGGAACGGCTCGGTAATTGACTGTCGGTGCGCTTCATCAATTCCAGGACCCTGATCGATAACGCTAATCTGCGTCCCGCCGTCGACCTCGGTTAATGTCACTGTAATCGTTGTCCCTGCCGGGCTGTAGCGCCCGGCATTCTCCAGCAGGTTGCGCAGCATGAGGCGCAGGAGAACGGCGTCTCCCTGAACCGTGAGCGCGCTTTTAGCGGGCCAAATCACCGTATGCTCTTTGGCTTCATGCCCCAGGCCGAGAGGTTCAATGATATTTTCCGTCCAGTTCACGGTTTCGTAGTGTCCGCTCGCCATGGCCTGTCCGGCCCGGGCCAGCATCAGCAGCTGTTCGACGGTATGCATGAGCTGATCGATACGGCTAATCAGCGTGGCGGCCTGTGGCGCACCTGACTGCGACATCAGCTCCAGATGGAGCCGGATGCCAGCAAGAGGCGTTCTCAGCTCGTGAGCGGCGTCTGCAGTGAAGAGACGTTCCTGCTTAATGGTGCTATCCAGCCGGGCCAGCAGCTGGTTCAGGGAGGTCGTCACCGCGCCAATTTCTTCCATGTCGGAATACATGGGAAGCGGGGTTAAGTTATCGGCTGAACGATTAGCGAGGCTGGCGCGGAGTTTATTCAGCGGCCGGGTTATCCAGGTGACCGCCCAGAAAGAGAAGAGCAGGGTAAAGCCAACCATCACCAGAGAAGGGACCAGCAGCGAGGCAATCGCTTCGCGTATCTCTTTCTCAACGTGATTATTGCGCGCTTTCGCTGACAGCGTTTCGTTGACCAGAAAACCAATCTGTTCACGGCTTTCATGCCATAGCCAGATGACGCTTATCAGCTGGAAAAACAGGAGAATGACCGCCAGCAGTACCATCAGACGCCGACGCATGCTGTTCATTTCTGGCTCTCCAGACGATAGCCGACGCCGCGAACGGTTTTGATCCTGTCTTTGCCGAGCTTACGCCGCAGATTATGGATGTGGACCTCAAGGGTATTTGACCCGGGATCGTCCTGCCAGGAGTAGATATCCTGCTGGAGCGTTTCTCTGTGTACCGTTTGCCCGCTGCGCATGATCAGACGCGTAAGCAAGGCGAACTCTTTTGGCGTGACCTCTACGGCCTGATCCTGTTGCAGCACCTGCTGGGTTTGCAAATTCAGCGTAATGTCGCCGTCGGTCAGTAAGTTATCACTATGGCCCTGATAACGGCGAATCAACGCTCGCACCCGTGCCTGCAGCTCCGCGAGCGCGAAAGGCTTCACCAGATAATCATCTGCGCCTGCATCGAGGCCGGTGATACGATCTTCAATGGCATCACGTGCCGTCAGGATCAGGACGGGATTGTTGATGCCGCGACGTCGCCACTGGCTGAGCAGCGTGGCGCCGTCTTTATCCGGCAAGCCCAAATCGAGGATCACCAGGCTGTATTCGCCGCTCTGGATCAGGGCATCCGCCTCTGCTGCGGTGCCTGCACAGTCGAGAGCATACCCTTCATTGGCCAGCCCCAGCGCCAGCCCTTCCTGCAATAACAGATCGTCTTCAACTATAAGTAGTTTCATCGCTAGTTATTCTGGTAGATGTCCTTATAAAGCCTGCTTTCGAAGCGAACCAGCGGAATACGACGATTGCGCTGATCGGTCGGTTCGACGGCATAGCCGGAAAGATACTGCACGAATGCCATACGCTGTCCGCTGGCGGTAGTGATGAAGCCTGCAAGGTTGTAAACCCCCTGCAGTGAGCCTGTTTTCGCGGAGACTTTGCCATCCACGCCGGCAGCGTGAAGCCCTGCGCGGTACTGCAGTGAACCGTCATGTCCGGCCAGCGGCAGCATTGAAATAAAGTTTAGCTCAGTGTCATGCTGTGCAATGTACTGAAGCACCTGCATCATCGTGGCCGGAGAGATCAAATTATGGCGCGACAGGCCGGAGCCATCGACGGCGATGGTATTACCCAGGTCGATCCCCGCCTGCTGGCGCAGAATCTGACGCACCGCGTCTGAGCCCGCGCGCCAGGTTCCCGGCACGCCGAAACGGGCGTGGCCAATCATGCGGAACACCGTATCGGCAATCATGTTGTCCGACTTTTTCAGCATAATTCGCAGTAAATCGTGCAGCGGCGCAGACTGTTTGCTGGCGATGACCGTGCCGGGCTGGTTGACCTGCGTCTGACGAAGCAGGGTGCCGGAATAGGTTATTCCCGCTTGTTTCAGCTCATCTTTCAGGATGGCGCCTGCATAGCTTGCGCCATCCTGTATTGCAAAGGCCAGCGGCAGCGGATCGGCGCGCTGCGTCAGGCAGCCGGTGAGCGTGAAGCGGTTAAGGTCGCCTGGCACCACATCCAGTTCGCAATACTGGGCATCGGGGGAACCCTTGGCCAGCGTGCGAACCTGGCTAAACATGGTGACCGGGTAGTAGGACGCGATGCGGATAAATGCTAAATCATCCGGCTTTGGCGCACTGTAAAGCGAAACCGAGAAGCAGTTGCGGTCAACAATCGCGGCGGCGGGCGGGGCGCTAAAGCACTGCGTCATGTCGTTCCACGGCCAGCCCGGAGCTTTGTCGTGGCTGGCAAAGATGGACGTGTCGATCAGCACATTGCCATCAATTTTCTGCACGCCGGTTTTTTTTAGCACCGCAACCATATTGCGGATATCCTGGCGTTTAAAGGTCGGATCGCCGCCAAAACGGGCGATAAGATCGCCTTTCAGTTCGCCACCCTCGACGTGACCTTTGGTTTCAAGGGTGGTCGTAAAACGGAAGTCAGGCCCGAGCTGGAGCAGAGCGGCGAGGGCGGTGATCACCTTTTGGGTACTGGCAGGCAGCGCCATCTGTTGACTGTGATAGTCAATCTCGGGAGCCTGTGCGCCAACCTTCTGCACCATCAGGGCAAGGTTCGCGCCTGCGGGAAGCTGATTAATGTACTCATCAACATTCGCGGCCTGGGCGGTGAACGTTATACTGGTAGTCAATCCGATGATAAAACTGGAAAATCGCATAATCTCGCGCTAACAACCCGAAAACAAACCGTCATACTACGGTGCATGGCACTGCAAAGTAAACGATGACCCATAGTGAACTTCGCGGTAAAATGCGTATCAAATTGAAAAATTGCTGCTGACCTGGGGCGTTGCTCCCGGGTCGGTTTTCTTTTTGCTTCTGGCCTGTTCAGGTGGGCTGGAGCAGGGAACACTGCTCCCAACAGGAATGTTTAAGAGGTATAACAAATGCAAGCTATTCCGATGACCTTACGTGGTGCCGAAAAACTGCGCGAAGAGCTGGATTTTCTGAAATCCGTACGTCGCCCTGAAATCATCGCCGCTATCGCGGAAGCGCGTGAGCATGGCGACCTGAAAGAGAACGCTGAATACCACGCCGCGCGTGAGCAGCAGGGCTTCTGTGAAGGGCGTATAAAAGATATCGAAGCAAAACTGTCCAATGCACAGGTTATCGATATCACCAAAATGCCGAATAATGGCCGTGTGATTTTTGGTTCAACCGTTACCGTGCTGAACGTGGACAGCGACGAAGAGCAGACCTATCGCATCGTGGGTGATGATGAAGCTGACTTCAAACAGAACCTGATTTCGGTGAACTCACCGATTGCTCGCGGCCTGATTGGCAAAGAGCAGGACGATGTTGTCACCATCCGCACCCCTGGCGGTGAAGTGGAGTACGAAATTATTAAGGTTGAATACCTGTAATTCGCTTCTCTACTAAGATGTTGATACATTGTAAAGAAAAGAAAAAGGCCGCGTAGCGGCCTTTTATCAACTCAAGGAGCATGGCATTTTGCTCGCCTGCTGACAGAAATCCCTCGTTTCACACAGAAAATGTGTTTAATTCAGGATATCCTTAACGTGGCAGCGAGATTTTACGCTCTTTAGATGGGCGGTAGAGCACCAGCGTTTTACCGATGACCTGTACATTACAGGCGCCGGTTTCGCGTACGATGGCTTCCACGATCAGGTTTTTAGTGTCTCTGTCTTCAGAGGCGATTTTCACCTTGATCAGCTCGTGGTGTTCCAGCGCTTGTTCAATCTCGGCAAGCACCCCTTCGGTCAAACCATTGTTGCCAAGCATCACTACAGGCTTGAGCGGATGTGCCAGACCTTTAAGGTGCTGTTTTTGTTTAGTACTCAGATTCATCGTATATTTTTGCTTACGTTGGGATTGAAAACGGTTCATTCTACCGCCATCTCCCTAATATCGCCAAATAGCTGCGTAGAAATTTACGTCACAGGCAAGTAACGATGAACCAGGACGGAAATGTTAAATGACAGGTAAAAAGCGTTCTGCCAGCTCCAGCCGCTGGCTTCAGGAACACTTTAGCGATAAATATGTTCAACAGGCACAGAAAAAGGGGTTGCGTTCCCGTGCCTGGTTTAAACTTGATGAAATACAGCAAAGTGACAAACTTTTTAAGCCGGGGATGACGGTTGTTGACCTCGGTGCGGCACCTGGCGGATGGTCCCAGTATGCGGTAACGCAGATCGGCGGAACGGGCCGAATCATCGCGTGCGATCTTTTACCAATGGATCCCATCGTCGGTGTCGACTTCCTTCAGGGCGACTTTCGTGATGAATTAGTGCTGAAAGCGTTACTTGATCGTGTAGGTGACAGTAAGGTCCAGGTTGTCATGTCAGATATGGCACCAAATATGTGCGGAACACCGGCGGTGGATATCCCCCGCGCCATGTATCTGGTGGAGCTAGCGTTAGAAATGTGTCGTGATGTACTAGCGCCTGGTGGTAGTTTTGTTGTGAAGGTGTTTCAGGGCGAAGGTTTCGAGGAGTATCTTAAGGAAATTCGCTCCCTGTTTGCGAAGGTCAAAGTTCGTAAGCCGGACTCTTCCCGGGCCCGTTCCCGTGAAGTGTATATTGTAGCGACCGGGCGAAAATGATAACCGGGAGATTTCAGACGAAAGTTTGAATGAAACTGGATATAGAGTATCCTGACGCTGTTTTTAACACAGTTGTAATATGAGGTTAATCCCTTGAGTGACATGGCGAAAAACCTAATACTCTGGCTGGTCATTGCCGTTGTGCTGATGTCAGTATTCCAGAGCTTTGGGCCCAGCGAGTCGAATGGCCGCAAGGTGGATTATTCTACCTTCCTGCAGGAGGTCAATCAGGACCAGGTTCGCGAAGCGCGTATCAACGGACGTGAGATCAACGTTACCAAGAAAGATAGTAACCGTTACACGACTTACATCCCGGTGAACGATCCTAAGCTGCTTGATAACCTTCTGACCAAAAACGTCAAGGTGGTAGGCGAGCCGCCAGAAGAACCAAGCCTGTTGGCTTCTATCTTCATTTCCTGGTTCCCGATGCTGCTGCTTATCGGCGTCTGGATCTTCTTTATGCGCCAGATGCAGGGCGGCGGTGGCAAAGGTGCCATGTCGTTCGGTAAGAGCAAGGCGCGTATGTTGACGGAAGATCAGATCAAAACCACGTTTGCAGACGTCGCCGGGTGTGACGAAGCGAAAGAAGAGGTGGGTGAACTGGTTGAATACCTGCGCGAGCCGAGCCGTTTCCAGAAACTGGGCGGTAAGATCCCGAAAGGCGTGCTGATGGTTGGCCCTCCGGGTACCGGTAAAACCCTGCTGGCGAAAGCCATCGCGGGTGAAGCGAAGGTGCCGTTCTTTACTATTTCTGGTTCTGACTTCGTTGAAATGTTCGTGGGTGTTGGTGCATCTCGTGTGCGTGACATGTTCGAGCAGGCCAAGAAGGCAGCACCGTGCATTATCTTCATCGATGAAATCGACGCCGTAGGCCGCCAGCGTGGCGCAGGTCTGGGCGGTGGTCACGATGAACGTGAACAGACGCTGAACCAGATGCTGGTTGAGATGGACGGCTTCGAAGGTAACGAAGGTATCATCGTTATCGCGGCAACTAACCGTCCGGACGTACTTGACCCGGCGCTGCTGCGTCCAGGCCGTTTCGACCGTCAGGTTGTTGTCGGTCTGCCGGATGTTCGCGGTCGTGAACAGATTCTGAAAGTCCACATGCGTCGCGTACCGCTGGCGCCAGATATCGATGCGGCAATCATTGCGCGCGGTACTCCGGGCTTCTCCGGTGCGGATCTCGCTAACCTGGTCAACGAAGCTGCACTGTTTGCCGCTCGCGGTAACAAGCGCGTCGTGTCGATGGTGGAGTTCGAGAAAGCGAAAGATAAGATCATGATGGGTGCGGAACGTCGCTCCATGGTGATGACGGAAGCGCAGAAAGAGTCCACGGCTTACCACGAAGCGGGTCACGCGATTATCGGTCGCCTGGTGCCGGAACACGATCCGGTGCATAAAGTGACGATTATTCCGCGCGGTCGTGCGCTGGGTGTGACCTTCTTCCTGCCTGAAGGCGACGCGATCAGCGCCAGCCGTCAGAAGCTGGAAAGCCAGATCTCAACCCTGTACGGCGGTCGTCTGGCGGAAGAGATTATTTACGGTCCGGAACATGTTTCTACCGGTGCGTCGAACGACATTAAAGTGGCGACAAACCTGGCGCGTAACATGGTGACGCAGTGGGGCTTCTCCGACAAACTCGGTCCGCTGCTCTATGCAGAGGAAGAGGGCGAAGTGTTCCTGGGCCGCTCCGTGGCAAAAGCGAAACATATGTCCGATGAAACGGCTCGTATCATCGACCAGGAAGTGAAAGCGCTGATTGAACGTAACTACGGTCGCGCGCGTCAGATCCTGAATGACAACATGGACATTCTGCATTCCATGAAAGATGCGCTCATGAAATATGAGACCATCGATGCACCGCAGATTGACGACCTGATGGCGCGCCGCGAAGTGCGTCCGCCAGCAGGCTGGGAAGACCCAGGCGCTTCCAATAACTCTGACAACAATGGCACCCCGCGTGCGCCGCGTCCGGTTGATGAACCGCGTACGCCAAACCCGGGCAATACCATGTCAGAACAGTTGGGCGATAAGTAAGTCACTGCTGTTGAAGCGTTTGTTTGTACCTCAAACCCTGGAGCTTGCTCCGGGGTTTTTCATTTCTGTTTAACCATTTAAATATCAGGGATTCCGCCATGAAATTATTCGCTCAGGACTCGCATCTCGATCTTTCACATCCCCATGTGATGGGGATCCTGAATGTTACCCCTGACTCCTTCTCTGACGGCGGCACGCATAACACGCTTATCGAGGCGGTTAAGCATGCGAATTTAATGATTAATGCAGGTGCCACCATCATTGATGTTGGCGGCGAATCGACGCGCCCCGGTGCGGCGGACGTGTCTGTGGAAGAAGAGCTGGCGCGCGTGGTGCCGGTCGTTGAAGCAATCGCGCAGCGGTTTGAAGTGTGGATCTCAGTAGATACCTCCAAACCGGAAGTCATCCGAGAAGTGGCGAAAGTGGGCGCTCACATTATCAATGATATTCGTTCACTTACCGAGCCGGGAGCGATTGAGGCGGCTGCGGAAACCGGGCTGCCGGTTTGCCTGATGCATATGCAGGGGCAACCGAAAACCATGCAGGACGCGCCGAAGTATGACGATGTCTTTGCCGACGTAAATCGCTTCTTTATTGAGCATATCGAACGTTGTGAACGTGCCGGTATCCCAAAAGAGAAATTGCTGCTCGACCCGGGGTTCGGTTTCGGTAAAAATCTCTCACACAACTATGCGCTGCTTGCGCGCTTATCGGAATTTCATCACTTTGGCCTGCCGCTGCTGGTGGGGATGTCGAGGAAATCGATGATTGGCCAGTTGCTGAATGTAGGCCCGAGCGAACGCCTGAGCGGCAGCCTGGCCTGCGCGGTGATTGCGGCGATGCAGGGGGCGCACATCATTCGTGTCCATGACGTCAAAGAAACAGTAGAAGCCATGCGTGTGGTGGAAGCCACACTGGCAGCGAAGGAAAACAAACGCTATGAGTAATCGTAAATATTTTGGTACCGACGGTATCCGCGGGCGCGTAGGCGATGCTCCCATCACCCCTGATTTTGTCCTGAAGCTCGGCTGGGCTGCCGGCAAGGTTCTGGCGCGTCATGGCTCACGTAAAATTATCATCGGTAAAGACACCCGTATTTCCGGCTATATGCTGGAATCCGCGCTGGAAGCGGGGCTTGCGGCGGCTGGACTGTCCGCCTCTTTTACAGGCCCAATGCCAACGCCTGCAGTCGCGTACCTGACGCGCACCTTCCGTGCGGAAGCGGGGATTGTTATCTCGGCCTCTCACAACCCGTTCTACGACAACGGCATTAAGTTCTTCTCTATTGATGGCACCAAGCTGCCGGATGAGGTGGAAGAAGCCATTGAAGCTGAAATGGAAAAAGAGATCACCTGTGTTGATTCCGCCGAGCTGGGTAAAGCGAACCGTATCGTTGATGCGGCGGGTCGCTATATCGAATTCTGTAAAGGCACCTTCCCGAATGAGCTGAGCCTGGCCCACCTCAAAATTGTGGTGGACTGCGCAAATGGCGCGACCTATCACATCGCCCCGAATGTCTTCCGCGAGCTGGGTGCGAAAGTAATCACCATTGGCTGCGAGCCGGATGGTCTGAACATCAACGAGCAGGTCGGTGCGACGGACGTTCGTGCCCTGCAGGCGCGCGTGCTGGCAGAAAAAGCCGATCTGGGTATTGCGCTGGACGGCGACGGTGACCGCGTGATCATGGTTGATCACGAAGGTAACAAGGTCGACGGCGACCAGATCCTCTACATTATTGCGCGTGAAGGTCTGCGTCAGGGTCAGCTGCGCGGCGGTGCGGTCGGGACGCTGATGAGTAACATGGGCCTGGAACTGGCGCTTAAACAGCTCGGTATTCCGTTCGTTCGCGCGAAAGTGGGTGACCGCTATGTGTTGGAAAAATTGCAGGAGAAGGGCTGGCGTATCGGCGCTGAGAATTCAGGTCACGTGATCCTGCTCGACAAAACCACCACCGGTGACGGTATTGTGGCCGCGTTGCAGGTGGTTGCCGCCATGGCGCGAAACCATATGAGCCTGCACGATCTGTGTAGCGGCATGAAAATGTTCCCACAGATCCTGGTAAACGTACGTTTCACTGCCGGCAAAGGCGATCCGCTGGAAAATGAGAACGTGAAAGCGGTAATGGCTGACGTTGAAGCGGCCCTGGGCAGCCGTGGTCGCGTGCTGCTGCGTAAGTCTGGTACTGAACCGCTGATCCGCGTGATGGTGGAAGGCGAAGACGAAGCGCAGGTAACCGAATTTGCGCACCGTATTGCGGATGCTGTTAAAGCTGCATAATCTTGCACGCTAAATGTTTAAAAAGGCGGCGTTTGCCGCCTTTGTTTTAAGCAATTAATGGCTTTTTGCTGTTTTTTTCCGCAGTTGATACAATGCGTCGAAAATGCCCTTGCGAAGGTGATTCGCTTTGGTTAGTATTCACACCCGCTTCAGTGGGAAACAGAAATCCTGCTAATTGGTCGAAGCATTGGTATGCGGCAAATCCGCAAGGAACAGGTTGATTATGTACGAAGCTCTTTTAGTTGTTTTCCTTATTGTAGCCATCGCTCTCGTAGCGCTGATTATGCTGCAGCAAGGTAAAGGCGCTGATATGGGAGCCTCCTTCGGAGCAGGCGCTTCCGGTACGCTGTTCGGTTCAAGTGGTTCTGCGAACTTCATGACCCGCACGACGGCGATTCTGGCGACGCTGTTCTTCATCATCAGTCTGGTGCTTGGCAATATCAACAGCAACAAGACCAGCAAAGGAAGCGAGTGGGAAAACCTGAGCGCGCCAGCAAAAACTGAGCAAACTCAGCCAGCTGCACCGGCTAAGCCAACCAGCGATATACCGCAGTAAGTATTCCGTACCGAGGTGGTGGAATTGGTAGACACGCTACCTTGAGGTGGTAGTGCCCTAACGGGCTTGTGGGTTCGAGTCCCATCCTCGGTACCAATATTCCAGAAGAAAGACGTCGAAAGACGTCTTTTTTTTCGTCTGTAGCTTTTGCCGTTCGTAGGCCCGGTAAGCGCAGCGCCACCGGGCAAAATGGCGGGTGGCGCTGCGCTTACCCGCCCTACAAAAGCTGAACAAAAAGGCGCCCATTGGGCGCCTTTTGCATGTTTCATTATCGATTATTTCTTATCGCTGTGTTCCAGGTTCTCAACCTGCGGCAGACCGTTACCGGAACTGGCGGAGAGCAGGCCATTCTCAACATAGTTGAACAGCTTCTCCCGGGTATCGGTGATGTCCAGGTTACGCATGGTCAGCTGACCAATACGATCGTCCGGTGAAAACACTGACTCACCTTTCTCCATGGTCAGACGCTCTGCTTTATAGGTCAGGTTATCAGACACGGTGTTCAGGATGGAGTAGTCGTTACCGCGACGTAGTTCCAGGGTCACTTCACCGGTAATTGCACTCGCCACCCAACGCTGCAGCGCATCACGCAGCATCAGCGCCTGCGGATCGAACCAGCGGCCCTGATACAGCAGTTTGCCCAGCTGACGGCCATGAGAGTGATACTGCTCAATGGTGTCTTCGTTGTGAATACCAGTCAGCAGACGCTCGTAAGCAATATGCAGCAGCGCCATTCCCGGAGCTTCATAGATGCCACGGCTTTTCGCTTCGATGATACGGTTTTCAATCTGATCGCTCATGCCCAGGCCGTGACGACCACCAATACGGTTTGCTTCCAGCATCAGCTCAACGTCATCAGAGAAGGTTTTGCCGTTCAGCGCAACCGGATGACCACGTTCGAAACGCACGGTCACTTCTTCTGCCGGGATCTTCACGTTCTCATCCCAGAACTTCACGCCCATGATTGGGTTAACGATCTTCACGCTGGAGTTCAGGAATTCCAGGTCTTTCGCTTCGTGCGTCGCACCCAGCATGTTGGAGTCGGTGGAGTAAGCTTTCTCGACGGACATCTTATAGTCAAAGCCGCAGGCGATCATAAACTCGGACATCTCATGACGACCACCCAGCTCGTCGATGAAGTCGGTATCCAGCCACGGTTTGTAGATCTGCAATTCGGCGTTGGTCAGCAGGCCATAACGATAGAAACGTTCAATATCGTTTCCTTTATAGGTGCTGCCATCACCCCAGATGTTGACGCCGTCTTCTTTCATGGCGGCAACCAGCATGGTACCGGTGACCGCACGGCCCAGCGGGGTGGTGTTGAAATAGGTCAGGCCGCCGGTGGTGTTATGGAATGCACCACACTGAATCGCCGCGATACCTTCCGCGACCAGTTGCTTACGGCAGTCAATCAGGCGCGCGTTCTCTGCACCATACTCTTTCGCGCGACGAGGAATGGCATCATAGTCGTCCTCATCCGGCTGACCCAGGTTCGCAGTATAAGCATACGGAACCGCTCCCTTCTGGCGCATCCACAGCAGTGCAGCGCTGGTATCCAGGCCACCTGAGAAAGCGATGCCAATACGTTGTCCTACCGGAAGATGCTTGAGAATCGTCGTCATAGAATAAAACCCTGCTTGATTGACTGATTAGAGACCGCTTTCGCTCTCTTGTGCATTTTTATGCAAAATAAGTGAGTATTCATTTAATCATCTTTTGGCGAATACCGGAAGAGACTCGTGCGTTTTTTGTAAAAATTTTGGTCTGATCGATCTGGCGGAAGTCGCCTTGACAGGTGGGGTCAACTATCAATATACTAAACGCCGATTTTACGTCCCGTCTTCGGTACCAAATCCCAGCATTATTTGCAAATTCTGTCCAAAACGCGTAGAATTTGCCACGTTTCAGGCGCGGGGTGGAGCAGCCTGGTAGCTCGTCGGGCTCATAACCCGAAGGTCGTCGGTTCAAATCCGGCCCCCGCAACCACTTTCCCATAAAGTTCTTTTTCAAATATACTGTGAAGACTTAGAGCCTTCGTAGCTGGATTTGAAAAAATTCTTTCGGAGAGTGCTCCAGGCCACAGTTGTGGCTATAGGGTTCAGTTATCTAAAGCCCCGATTTATCGGGGTTTTTTGTTATCTGACTACAGAATAACTGGGCTTTACGCCCTTTTTTTATGTCTTGGGGGTGGGCTTGTCCACATTAGAGCAAAAATTAACAGAGATGATTACTGCACCGGTCGAAGCACTGGGCTACGAACTGGTCGGCATCGAATTCGTTCGCGGCCGTACATCGACGCTGCGCATCTATATTGATAGTGAAGATGGCATCAATGTTGATGATTGTGCTGATGTCAGCCACCAGGTGAGTGCGGTTCTTGATGTTGAAGACCCAATTACCGTTGCGTACAACCTGGAAGTTTCCTCACCTGGCCTCGATCGCCCGATGTTCACGGCCGAGCACTATGTGCGCTTTACCGGTGAAGAAGTGGCTCTCGTTCTGCGTATGGCCGTACAGAACCGCCGTAAATGGCAGGGAATTATCAAAGCCGTTGATGGTGAAATGATCACGGTGACAGTCGAAGGCAAAGATGAAGTGTTCGCGCTGAGTAATATCCAGAAGGCGAACCTGGTTCCCCACTTTTAACAGTCTGGATTGAGGTGAAAAGCCCGCGATGAACAAAGAAATTTTGGCTGTTGTTGAAGCCGTCTCCAACGAGAAATCACTGCCGCGTGAGAAGATTTTTGAAGCGCTGGAAAGTGCACTGGCTACAGCAACCAAGAAAAAATACGAACAAGAGATCGATGTTCGCGTAGAAATCGATCGTAAAAGCGGTGACTTCGATACATTCCGTCGTTGGGTAATCGTTGAAGAAGTGACCCAGCCGACTAAAGAGATCACGCTGGAAGCCGCCCGTTTTGAAGACGAAAGTCTGAACGTGGGTGACTACGTTGAAGATCAGATTGAGTCTGTGACCTTCGACCGTATCACTACCCAGACCGCTAAACAGGTTATCGTGCAGAAAGTGCGCGAAGCCGAGCGCGCGCTGGTTGTCGATCAGTTCCGCGATCAGGAAGGCGAAATCATCACTGGCGTGGTGAAGAAAGTGAACCGCGACAACATCTCTCTGGAGATCAAATCCGAAGGGTTGCCGGGTAACGCTGAAGCCGTGATCCTGCGTGAAGATATGCTGCCGCGTGAAAACTTCCGTCCGGGCGACCGTATTCGTGGTGTTCTGTACGCTGTGCGTCCAGAAGCTCGCGGTGCGCAGCTGTTCGTGACCCGTTCTAAACCAGAAATGCTGGTAGAACTGTTCCGTATCGAAGTACCGGAAATCGGTGAAGAAGTTATCGAAATTAAAGCGGCGGCTCGCGATCCGGGCTCCCGTGCGAAAATTGCGGTGAAAACCAACGACAAGCGTATCGACCCGGTCGGTGCTTGCGTCGGTATGCGCGGTGCGCGTGTCCAGGCAGTTTCTACTGAGCTGGGCGGCGAACGTATTGATATCGTTCTGTGGGATGACAACCCGGCGCAGTTCGTGATCAACGCAATGGCTCCGGCTGATGTGGCGTCTATCGTTGTTGACGAAGACAAACACACCATGGATATCGCTGTTGAAGCGGGCAACCTGGCGCAGGCAATCGGCCGTAACGGTCAGAACGTACGCCTGGCGTCACAGCTGAGCGGCTGGGAACTCAACGTCATGACCGTTGATGACCTGCAGGCTAAGCATCAGGCTGAAGCCCATGCGGCGATCGATACCTTCACCAAATACCTGGATATTGACGAAGATTTCGCCACTGTTCTGGTTGAAGAAGGTTTCTCTACGCTGGAAGAACTGGCCTATGTGCCAATGAAAGAGCTGCTGGAAATTGACGGTCTGGATGAACCAACCGTTGAAGCCCTGCGTGAACGCGCTAAAAACGCACTGACCACCCTGGCACTGGCTCAGGAAGAAAGCCTTGGCGATAAGAAGCCGGCTGATGACCTGCTGAATCTGGAAGGTCTTGATCGTGCGATTGCGTTCAAGCTGGCTGCCCGTGGTGTTTGTACGCTGGAAGATCTCGCTGAACAAGGCGTTGATGACCTGGCTGATATCGAAGGTTTAACCGACGAGAAAGCCGGCGAGCTCATCATGGCCGCACGTAATATTTGCTGGTTCGGCGACGAAGCGTAATAAACTGTAGCAGGAAGGAACAGCATGACTGATGTAACTGTAAAATCGCTGGCTGCTGAGATTCAGACCTCCGTGGACCGCCTGGTACAGCAATTTGCTGATGCAGGGATCCCGAAGTCCGCTGATGACTCGGTGACCGCGCAAGAAAAACAAACCTTGTTAACGCACCTGAACCGTGAACACGGCTCTACGCCTGACAAGTTAACGCTGCAGCGCAAAACGCGTAGCACGTTAAACATCCCTGGTACCGGTGGCAAAAGCAAATCGGTACAAATTGAAGTCCGCAAGACGCGCACCTTTGTAAAACGTGATCCGCAAGAGGCAGAACGCCTTGCCGCGGAAGAGCAGGCACAGCGTGAAGCGGAAGAACAAGCTCAGCGTGAGGCGGAAGCAGCCGCTAAACGTGAAGCAGAATTAAAAGCTGAACGTGAGGCCGCAGAAAAAGCGAAACGCGACGCAAGTGATAAAGTGAAGCGTGACGCTGCGGAAAAAGACAAAGTGAGCAATCAACAGACAGACGAAATGACCAAAACCGCCCAGGCTGAAAAAGCCCGCCGTGAAAATGAAGCTGCCGAGCTGAAGCGTAAAGCGGAAGAAGAAGCCCGCCGTAAGCTGGAAGAAGAAGCTCGCCGCGTCGCCGAAGAAGCGCGTCGCATGGCAGAAGAAAATGAGAAGAACGGTGTTGATACCGCTGAGCAGTCTGAAGACACCAGCGACTATCACGTGACCACTTCTCAGCACGCACGTCAGGCTGAAGATGATAACGACCGTGAAGTAGAAGGCGGCCGTGGCCGTGGTCGTAATGCAAAAGCAGCGCGTCCGGCGAAAAAAGGTAACAAGCACGCGGAATCCAAAGCTGACCGTGAAGAAGCACGTGCGGCTGTTCGCGGTGGTAAAGGCGGCAAGCGTAAAGGTTCCGCTCTGCAGCAGGGCTTCCAGAAGCCTGCTCAGGCCGTTAACCGTGACGTTGTGATCGGCGAAACCATTACCGTTGGCGAACTGGCGAACAAGATGGCGGTTAAAGGCTCTCAGGTCATCAAAGCAATGATGAAGCTGGGCGCGATGGCAACCATCAACCAGGTGATCGATCAGGAAACCGCACAGCTGGTTGCGGAAGAGATGGGCCACAAAGTTATCCTGCGTCGTGAAAACGAGCTGGAAGAAGCAGTAATGAGCGACCGTGACACAGGTGCTGCGGCAGAACCGCGCGCACCGGTAGTGACCATCATGGGTCACGTTGACCACGGTAAAACCTCTCTGCTTGACTACATTCGCTCTACCAAGGTTGCCTCTGGCGAAGCGGGTGGTATTACTCAGCACATCGGTGCATACCACGTAGAAACTGACAACGGTATGATCACCTTCCTGGATACCCCAGGCCACGCCGCGTTTACCTCCATGCGTGCTCGTGGTGCTCAGGCGACGGATATCGTTGTTCTGGTTGTTGCTGCAGACGACGGCGTCATGCCGCAGACCATCGAAGCTATCCAGCACGCGAAAGCAGCGGGTGTGCCGGTTGTGGTTGCAGTGAACAAGATCGATAAGCCAGAAGCGGATCCCGATCGTGTTAAAAACGAACTTTCCCAGTACGGTATCCTGCCGGAAGAGTGGGGCGGCGAAAGCCAGTTCGTACACGTGTCTGCGAAAGCGGGTACCGGTATCGACGAACTGCTGGACGCGATCCTGCTGCAGGCCGAAGTTCTGGAGCTGAAAGCCATCCGTAACGGTATGGCGAGCGGTGCGGTTATCGAATCCTTCCTGGATAAAGGACGTGGCCCTGTTGCTACCGTTCTGGTTCGTGAAGGTACGCTGCATAAAGGCGATATCGTTCTGTGCGGTTTCGAATACGGTCGCGTTCGTGCGATGCGTAACGAACTGGGTCAGGAAGTGCTGGAAGCAGGTCCGTCCATTCCAGTGGAAATCCTGGGTCTGTCCGGCGTTCCGGCTGCTGGTGACGAAGTGACCGTTGTGCGTGACGAGAAGAAAGCGCGTGAAGTGGCACTGTATCGTCAGGGCAAATTCCGTGAAGTTAAACTGGCTCGTCAGCAGAAATCTAAACTCGAGAACATGTTTGCCAACATGACCGATGGCGAAGTTCACGAAGTGAACATCGTTCTGAAAGCCGACGTTCAGGGTTCTGTGGAAGCGATCTCCGACTCCTTGCTGAAACTGTCTACCGACGAAGTGAAAGTGAAGATCATCGGTTCTGGCGTAGGTGGTATCACCGAAACCGACGCGACCCTGGCTGCTGCCTCCAACGCTATCCTGGTTGGCTTCAACGTTCGTGCGGATGCCTCTGCGCGTAAAGTGATTGAATCTGAAAGCCTGGATCTGCGTTACTACTCCGTCATCTATAACCTGATCGACGAAGTGAAAGCAGCGATGAGCGGTATGCTGTCTCCTGAGCTGAAACAGCAGATCATCGGTCTGGCTGAAGTACGTGACGTGTTCAAATCACCGAAATTCGGTGCGATCGCGGGCTGTATGGTTACCGAAGGTAACATCAAGCGTCACAACCCAATCCGCGTACTGCGTGACAACGTGGTTATCTACGAAGGCGAGCTGGAATCCCTGCGACGCTTCAAAGATGACGTTAACGAAGTCCGTAACGGCATGGAATGTGGTATCGGCGTGAAGAACTACAACGACGTTCGCGTTGGCGATATGATCGAAGTGTTCGAGATCATCGAAATTCAGCGTACCATCGCTTAATTTCCGATTGTAAGCCGGGATCGCCTCGCGCCACCCGGCAATAATTTCAAAAAGGGGCTTTAGCCCCTTTTTTGTCTGGAGAATTTATTATGGCGAAAGAATTTGGTCGCCCTCAGCGCGTAGCGCAGGAAATGCAGAAAGAGATCGCACTCATTCTGCAACGTGAAATCAAAGACCCGCGCGTCGGCATGATGACCACCGTTTCCGGTGTGGAAATGTCCCGCGATTTGGCCTACGCAAAAGTGTTCGTCACCTTCCTGAACGATCAGGACGAAGCCGCAGTGAAGAACGGCATTAAAGCGCTGCAGGAAGCCTCTGGTTTCATCCGCTCTCTGCTCGGCAAAGCGATGCGCCTGCGTATCGTGCCTGAACTGACCTTCTTCTACGACAACTCGCTGGTCGAAGGTATGCGTATGTCCAACCTGGTGACCAGCGTGGTTAAACATGACGATGAGCGTCGTGTTAACCCGGCGGACGACAGCAAGGAGGACTGATGAGTCGTCCTCGTCGTCGTGGTCGCGACGTGCATGGTGTGCTGCTGCTGGATAAACCCCAGGGCGCTTCCAGCAACGACGTGCTGCAAAAAGTGAAGCGTATTTTTAACGCCAACCGAGCGGGCCACACCGGCGCGCTCGATCCGCTGGCAACCGGCATGCTGCCGATCTGCCTGGGAGAGGCGACAAAGTTTTCCCAGTATCTGCTCGACTCCGATAAGCGTTACCGCGTTATCGCTAAGCTGGGCCAGCGCACGGATACCTCCGACGCGGATGGTCAGGTCGTGGAAGAGCGTCCGGTGACCTTCAGTGCGGAGCAGCTTGATGCGGCGCTGGAGAGCTTCCGTGGGGAGACGATGCAGGTGCCGTCGATGTATTCGGCGCTAAAGTATCAGGGCAAAAAACTCTACGAATATGCGCGCCAGGGCATCGACGTCCCGCGTGAAGCCCGTCCGATTACCGTGTATGAGCTGCTCTTTATTCGCCACGAAGGTGATGAGCTGGAGCTGGAAGTGCACTGTTCGAAAGGGACCTATATTCGCACCATCATTGATGACCTCGGTGAAAAGCTGGGCTGCGGCGCGCATGTGATTTACCTGCGTCGCCTTGCGGTGAGCAAGTACCCGGTGGAGCGAATGGTGACCCTGGAACATCTGCGCGAGCTGGTTGAACAGGCTGAAGCGCAGGGGATCGCGCCGGCAGATTTGCTGGATCCGTTGCTGATGCCGATGGACAGTCCGGCTGCGGACTTCCCGGTTGTTAATCTTCCTTTAACATCGTCCGTTTACTTTAAGAACGGCAACCCGGTTCGTACGTCAGATGCGCCGCTGGAAGGCCTGGTACGCGTGACCGAAGGTGACGAAGGGAAATTCATCGGCATGGGCGAAATGGATGGCGAAGGGCGCGTTGCGCCGCGTCGTCTGGTCGTCGAATATCCGGTCGACGCGTGACGGTAATAACGGCTCACCTTGCGATAAGCAGGGGAGACGAGTAGAATATCGCCGCTTAACGCCTGGTAAATTGTTTAACAATCTGCGGGGCGTACATGGGATTGCTGAATTAGAGATCGGCATCCTTACATTCTTTATACTTTGGAGTTTGAAAATGTCTCTAAGCGTTGAAGCTAAAGCTAAAATCGTTTCTGAGTTTGGTCGTGGTACTAACGACAGCGGTTCTACCGAAGTTCAGGTTGCACTGCTGACTGCACAGATTAACCACCTGCAGGGTCACTTTGCAGAGCACAAAAAAGATCACCACAGCCGTCGTGGTCTGCTGCGTATGGTTTCTCAGCGTCGTAAACTGCTCGACTACCTGAAACGTAAAGATGTTGCACGCTACACCGCGCTGATCGAGCGTCTGGGTCTGCGTCGCTAAGTCTTGCGAGTTTCAGAAAAGGGGGCCTGATGGCCCCTTTTTTCAAGCAGACGGCAGCAATTCACTGGAAACTATTGTATTGTTGCTATAAATGATCTTCATTGCAGAGGTTCGCGCGGCTAATGAGAGGCTTCACCCAGGGGGGTGTTGGTTGTCATTAGTCGCGAGGATGCGAAGAAGGTCGGGTCAAATCGACAGCACACCGGTGGTGTGCTGTCAAACATTTAAGAAAGGACAGAACTTTGCTGAATCCGATCGTTCGTAAATTCCAGTATGGTCAACATACCGTCACGCTGGAAACTGGCATGATGGCACGTCAGGCGACTGCTGCCGTTATGGTAAGCATGGATGACACCGCGGTATTCGTTACCGTTGTTGGCCAGAAAAAAGCTAAACCAGGTCAGGACTTCTTCCCGCTGACCGTTAACTACCAGGAGCGTACCTACGCTGCCGGTAAAATCCCGGGTGGTTTCTTCCGTCGTGAAGGCCGTCCAAGCGAAGGCGAAACCCTGATCGCGCGTCTGATTGACCGCCCGGTTCGCCCGCTGTTCCCGGAAGGCTTCGTCAACGAAGTGCAGGTTATCGCGACCGTTGTTTCCGTTAACCCACAGGTTAACCCGGACATCGTGGCGATGATCGGTGCGTCCGCTGCCCTGTCACTGTCTGGTATTCCATTCAATGGCCCAATCGGTGCCGCGCGCGTCGGTTACATCAACGACCAGTACGTGCTGAACCCAACTCAGGAAGAGCTGAAAGAAAGTAAGCTGGACCTGGTGGTTGCGGGTACTGAAGCCGCTGTGCTGATGGTTGAATCCGAAGCTGAACTGCTGAGCGAAGATCAGATGCTGGGTGCTGTGGTCTTCGGCCATGACCAGCAGCAGGTTGTTATCCAGAACATCAACGACCTGGTGAAAGAAGCCGGTAAACCACGTTGGGACTGGCAGCCTGAAGCAGCTAACGATGCGCTGAATGCACGCGTTGCAGCTCTGGCAGAATCTCGTCTGAGCGATGCATACCGCATCACCGACAAACAGGAGCGTTACGCTCAGGTTGATGTGATCAAATCTGAAGTAACCGCGACCCTGGTTGCCGAAGACGAAACGCTGGACGCTAACGAAATTGGCGAAATCCTGCACGCTATCGAGAAAAACGTTGTTCGTAGCCGCGTGCTGGCAGGCGAGCCGCGTATCGATGGCCGTGAAAAAGACATGATCCGTGGTCTGGACGTGCGTACTGGCGTGCTGCCACGTACTCACGGTTCTGCGCTGTTCACCCGTGGTGAAACGCAGGCGCTGGTTACCGCGACCCTGGGTACAGCCCGTGACGCGCAGATCATCGACGAACTGATGGGCGAGCGCACTGACAGCTTCCTGTTCCACTACAACTTCCCTCCGTACTCCGTAGGCGAAACCGGTATGGTTGGCTCGCCGAAGCGTCGTGAAATTGGTCACGGTCGTCTGGCGAAGCGCGGCGTGCTGGCAGTCATGCCAGAAGCAGACAAATTCCCGTACACCGTACGTGTGGTGTCTGAAATCACCGAATCCAACGGTTCTTCTTCCATGGCTTCCGTGTGCGGTGCCTCTCTGGCGCTGATGGATGCAGGCGTGCCAATCAAAGCCGCCGTTGCGGGTATCGCAATGGGCCTGGTGAAAGAAGGCGACAACTATGTTGTTCTGTCTGACATTCTGGGCGACGAAGATCACCTCGGCGATATGGACTTCAAAGTGGCGGGTTCCCGCGACGGTATCTCTGCGCTGCAGATGGATATCAAAATTGAAGGTATCACCAAAGAGATCATGCAGGTTGCGCTGAACCAGGCTAAAGGTGCACGTCTGCACATCCTGGGTGTGATGGAACAGGCTATCAACGCGCCACGCGGTGATATCTCTGAATTCGCACCGCGTATTCACACCATCAAGATCAATCCAGACAAGATCAAAGATGTTATCGGTAAGGGCGGTTCCGTAATCCGTGCGCTGACCGAAGAGACCGGCACCACCATCGAAATCGAAGATGACGGTACCGTGAAGATCGCAGCAACCGACGGCGAGAAAGCGAAATTCGCGATCCGTCGCATCGAAGAAATCACTGCAGAAATCGAAGTGGGCCGCGTGTACGCAGGTAAAGTGACCCGTATCGTTGACTTTGGCGCGTTCGTTGCCATCGGCGGCGGTAAAGAAGGTCTGGTTCACATCTCTCAGATCGCTGACAAGCGCGTTGAGAAAGTGACCGATTACCTGCAGATGGGGCAGGAAGTGCCGGTTAAAGTTCTGGAAGTCGATCGCCAGGGCCGTATCCGTCTGAGCATTAAAGAAGCAACCGAGCAGTCTCAGCCAGCTGCTGCGCCAGAAGCACAGGCAGCAGAACAGCAAGGCGAGTAAGTTGCCATTTGCCCTCCGCTTTGCGGAGGGCCTATTATCAGGCAGGACGCCTTGTTAAGCCGCCGGGGGACAGGACGTTCATCCAATAGTTGTCTTCGGGAGTGGGAAATGAAGCCTTTTTTGCGCTGGTGTTTCGTTGCGACAGCTTTAACGCTGGCAGGATGCAGCAACTCTGCCTGGCGTAAGAGCGAAGTCCTCGCAGTGCCATTGCAACCGACTTTGCAGCAGGAAGTGATCCTGGCACGCATGGAACAAATACTTGCCAGTCGGGCTTTAACCGATGACGAACGCGCACAGCTTTTATATGAGCGCGGAGTGTTGTATGATAGTCTCGGTCTGAGGGCATTGGCGCGAAATGATTTTTCACAAGCGCTGGCTATCCGACCTGATATGCCTGAAGTATTCAATTACTTAGGCATTTATTTAACGCAGGCAGGCAATTTTGATGCTGCCTATGAAGCGTTTGATTCTGTACTTGAGCTTGATCCAACTTACAACTACGCGCACTTGAATCGCGGTATCGCATTGTATTACGGCGGTCGTGACAAGTTAGCGCAAGATGATCTGCTGGCGTTTTATCAAGACGATCCTAATGATCCTTTCCGTAGCCTGTGGCTTTACATCGTTGAGCGGAAGCTCGATGAGAAGCAGGCAAAAGAGGCACTGAAACAGCGCTTCGATAAATCGGACAAGGAACAGTGGGGATGGAACATTGTCGAGTTCTACCTGGGCAACATTAGCGAAGCAACGCTGATGGAACGCCTCAAGGCGGACGCAACGGATAACACCTCGCTCGCTGAGCATCTCAGTGAAACCAACTTCTATTTAGGTAAGTACTACCTAAGTCTGGGGGATAAGGACAGCGCTACGGCACTGTTCAAATTAGCGGTTGCTAACAACGTACACAACTTCGTTGAGCACCGTTATGCATTGTTGGAATTATCGCTCTTGGGCCAGGAGCAAGACGACCTGGCAGAATCGGACCAGCAATAGCTGACGACATAAACATCAGCCCGTAATCTTTTGATTGCCATCACCTTAACTGGTGAGGGCGTTGTTGTTCGTCAATACACCTACTTTGAGCCGGTTCACACTTTTCAATGAAAATTGCTAATCATTTTCACGATGAGCTAAGTAGACTGGCCGCCATTGACATTGAGGCACTCGTACTACATGGCTGAATTCGAAACCACTTTTGCAGATCTGGGCCTGAAGGCTCCTATCCTTGAAGCCCTTAACGATCTGGGTTACGAAAAACCATCTCCGATCCAGGCTGAGTGTATCCCACACCTGCTTTCTGGTCGTGACGTGCTGGGCATGGCCCAGACTGGTAGCGGTAAAACTGCAGCGTTCTCGCTGCCGCTGCTGAACAACATTGATCCGGACCTGCGTGCACCGCAGATCCTCGTTCTGGCTCCAACCCGTGAACTGGCTGTTCAGGTTGCAGAAGCCATGACGGAATTCTCTAAACATATGCGCGGCGTAAACGTGGTTGCCCTGTACGGCGGCCAGCGTTATGACGTGCAGTTACGCGCCCTGCGCCAGGGCCCACAGATTGTTGTCGGTACGCCGGGCCGTCTGCTGGATCACCTGAAGCGCGGTACCTTGGATCTCTCTAAACTGAGCGGTCTGGTACTGGATGAAGCAGATGAAATGCTGCGTATGGGCTTCATCGAAGACGTTGAAACCATCATGGCGCAGATCCCGGACGGTCATCAGACCGCGCTATTCTCTGCCACCATGCCGGAAGCGATTCGTCGTATCACCAAACGCTTCATGAAAGAACCTCAGGAAGTGCGTATCCAGTCCAGCGTCACCACTCGCCCGGACATCAGCCAGAGCTACTGGTCTGTATACGGCATGCGTAAAAACGAAGCGCTGGTACGTTTCCTGGAAGCGGAAGATTTTGATGCGGCGATTATCTTCGTTCGTACCAAAAATGCGACCCTGGAAGTGGCTGAAGCCCTGGAGCGTAGCGGCTACAACAGCGCAGCGCTGAACGGCGACATGAACCAGGCCCTGCGTGAGCAGACTCTGGAGCGTCTGAAAGACGGTCGTCTGGATATCCTGATTGCAACCGACGTGGCAGCACGTGGTCTGGACGTTGAGCGTATCAGCCTGGTTGTTAACTACGACATCCCGATGGATTCCGAGTCTTACGTTCACCGTATCGGCCGTACCGGTCGTGCGGGTCGTGCTGGCCGTGCGCTGCTGTTCGTTGAGAACCGCGAGCGTCGTCTGCTGCGTAACATCGAACGCACCATGAAGCTGACCATTCCAGAAGCGGACCTGCCAAACGCAGAGCTGCTGGGCAAACGCCGTCTGGAAAAATTCGCCGCCAAAGTACAGCAGCAGCTGGAAAGCAGCGATCTGGATCAGTACCGTGCGCTGCTGTCGCAGATTCAGCCTGTTGCTGAAGGCGAAGAGCTGGACATGGAAACCCTGGCTGCAGCACTGCTGAAAATGGCTCAGGGCGAACGTAGCCTGATCGTGCCACCAGATGCACCGATGCGTCCTAAGCGTGAATTCCGTGACCGTGACGACCGTTTCGAACGTCGTGGCGACCGTAACGATCGTGGCCCACGTGGTGACCGTCCAGAGCGTGGTGGTGAAGACCGTCCTCGTCGTGAACGTCGCGACGCAGGCGATATGGAACTGTACCGCATTGAAGTGGGCCGTGATGATGGTGTTGAAGTTCGTCACATCGTTGGCGCTATCGCTAACGAAGGCGACATCAGCAGCCGTTACATTGGTAACATCAAGCTGTTCGCCTCCCACTCTACCATCGAGCTGCCGAAAGGCATGCCGGGTGAAGTACTGCAGCACTTTACGCGTACCCGCATCCTGAACAAGCCGATGAACATGCAGCTGCTGGGCGATGCACAGCCACGCCCTGACCGTGGCGGCGAACGTCGTGGCGGTGGTCGCGGTTTCGGCGGCGAGCGTCGTGAAGGCGGTCGCAGCGAAGGTCGCGGTGGTGAAGGTCGTCGTTTCTCCGGCGAGCGCCGTGAAAGCCGTGGCCCGCGTCGTGAAGAAGGCACCAGCCGTCGTCGTTTCGGTGACGCGTAAGCCTTACGCTTCTGACGTAAAGTAAAATATACAGCCCCGATACATGCTATCGGGGCTTTTTTTATTCCCTTTGTACTCTTGTACTGGTACAGTGCGTCACATTAAAATGCAGAACCGCATGATTGACTGGAGAAAAGGCTGTATGGCGACACTAACCACCACCCAAACGTCACCTTCGCTGCTTGGCGGCGTGGTGATCATCGGCGGAACCATTATAGGTGCCGGGATGTTCTCCCTGCCCGTGGTCATGTCCGGTGCGTGGTTCTTCTGGTCGCTGGCCGCGCTGGTCTTTACCTGGTTCTGTATGCTCCATTCCGGGCTAATGATCCTCGAAGCCAACCTGAACTACCGCATTGGCGCGAGCTTCGACACCATCACCAAAGACCTGCTGGGCAAAGGCTGGAACCTGGTGAACGGGCTGTCCATCGCGTTTGTGCTCTATATCCTGACCTACGCGTATATCTCGGCAAGCGGTTCGATTCTGCATCACACCTTCTCGGAGATGTCGCTGAACGTACCGGCGCGTCTGGCCGGGCTGTGCTTTGCCCTGGGCGTGGCGTTTATCGTCTGGATGAGTACCAAAGCGGTGAGCCGGATGACGGCGATCGTGCTGGGCGCGAAGGTCATCACCTTCTTCCTGACCTTCGGCAGCCTGCTGGGGCACGTGACGCCTGCCACGCTGTTTAACGTTGCCGAAGTGAATACCTCCTATACGCCGTATCTGCTGATGACCCTGCCGTTCTGCCTGGCGTCGTTTGGCTACCACGGTAACGTGCCGAGCCTGATGAAGTACTACGGCAAAGATCCGCGCACCATTGTGAAGTGTCTGGTCTACGGCACGCTGCTGGCGCTGGCGCTGTACGTCATCTGGCTGCTCGGGACGATGGGCAATATCCCGCGCCCGGAGTTTATCGGTATTGCGCAGAAGGGCGGTAACATTGATGTGCTGGTGCAGGCCCTGAGCGGCGTGCTGAACAGCCGCAGCCTGGATTTGCTGCTGGTGATCTTCTCTAACTTCGCGGTGGCGAGCTCTTTCCTCGGCGTGACGCTGGGCCTGTTTGACTACCTGGCGGATCTGTTTGGCTTTGATGATTCCGCGATGGGGCGCTTCAAAACCGCGCTGCTGACCTTCCTGCCGCCGATTGTGGGCGGCCTGCTGTGGCCGAACGGTTTCCTTTACGCCATCGGCTATGCCGGTCTGGCGGCGACCATCTGGGCTGCGATTGTGCCGGCGCTGTTGGCCCGCAAATCACGTAAACGCTTCGGCAGCCCGAAATTCCGCGTCTGGGGCGGCAAGCCGATGATTGCGCTGATCCTGGTGTTTGGCGCGGGCAATGCCCTGGTACACGTGCTGTCGAGTTTTAATCTGTTGCCGGTGTACCAGTAAACATTTTGTGCCGGATGGCGGCTACGCCTTATCCGGCCTACGCGTCCCCGTAGGCCAGGTAAGCGAAGCGCCACCTGGCAAAAAACTACCCCACCAGCTCCTCTTTCACCTGCATGGCCAAATCAAACGAATGCAAACGTGCCTGGTGATCGAAAATCTGACCGTTAACCATAATTTCATCCGCCTGCGTTTCGCGCAGCACCGCCTCCAGCCCGTGACGCACTTTCGCTTTATCGCCTACCAGCGACATGCTCAGCGCCTGCTGAACGCCATACTGCTCTGAAGCTGACCACAGCTGATGCATATTCTCCACCGGCGGCGGAAGCTGGCCCGTCTCACCGCGACGCAGCTTCACAAACGCCTGCTGCATGGAGGTGAACAGGAATTCCGCGTCGCGATTGCTGTCGGCGGCAATAATGTTGATACAGACCATCGCGTACGGTTTCTCAAGACGCTCGGACGGTTTGAAGTGCGTGCGGTAGAGATGCAGCGCCTGATGCAGCATATCCGGCGCGAAATGCGAGGCAAACGCAAACGGCAGCCCCAGCTGGGCTGCGAGCTGCGCGCTGTAGAGGCTTGAGCCCAGCAGCCAGACCGGGATCTTCTCGCCGTAACCCGGTACCGGGCGCACGAGCGGGTTCGGGTCACGCGCGTCGAACCAGTCCACCAGTTCGGCCACGTCGCGCGGGAAGTTGTCGATATCGCCGCTCATATGGCGGCGCAGGGCGCGCATGGTCGGCTGATCGCTGCCCGGCGCACGGCCAAGCCCTAAATCAATACGGCCCGGATAGAGGGTATTCAGCGTGCCGAACTGCTCGGCGATCACCAGCGGGGCGTGGTTCGGCAGCATCACGCCGCCGGAGCCCAGGTGCAGCGTGGTGGTATTTGCCGCCAGATAACCAATCAGTACCGAGGTGGCGGCGCTGGCAATGCCCACCATGTTGTGGTGTTCGGCCAGCCAGTAGCGGTGATAGCCACGCTTTTCGGCCAGCTGAGCCAGATCCAGAGAGTGCGAAAAGGCTTCTCTTGCCGAGGAGCCTTGTGGGATCGGCGCCAGATCCAGCACCGAAAACGGAAGGGTTTTGTCAGTCATAACAGCTCACTTTGTCGACGGTGAATCTTTAATACTGCATTAAAAAATGATAACCGTTGTTAACAAAGTGAGCCTTTTTTAGGCCTGCAGTTCCAGCCCGGCCAGACGCTTCCAGTAGCCGTTACAGTCGCTGTTTGCCGTCAGCGGCAGCGGAGCAGCGCCATTTTCGTTAGCGCGGAAGGCATCCAGCATCGCGAACACGCCGGTATCCAGCGGGGACAGGCGCACCATATCGACCAGCCCGTCCATCGACGCCAGCTCGTTGCCCAGATTATAGACATAGCCGCTCATGGTCTGAATACCGTTGAGAACAAACACCTGCTGATTCTCCTGGGACAGCATGCTGCGCCCGTTCGGATACTTAATGCAGCAGGTTTCGCACTCGTCTTTCGGACGGTCTTCCGAGCGTGCGGTAAAGCAGCGGGCGGAATAGGCCAGCGGCAGATGCCCGTAGCTCAGCACCTCCACTTCAAACTTGTTGCGAATGCCCAGCTCTTCACACTGCGTGAGCAGGTTTGCCAGCCAGTCGCGGGAGAGTTCCACCGGCATGCACCAGCGCGTCATCCCCTGTTTGAGCAGCAGGCGCAGGGTCACCGCGTTGTAGCAGTTCAGGGCATGACCCGCGACAAACGGCAGCTTGCGCTCGGCACACATGTTCACCACGCCGAGATCGCTCGCTTCCAGCAGGAAATCGCCGTTCTCAACGTAGCGTTTCAGCTCGCCCAGTTCAGAAGAGGCCTGCACCAGCGCGAGCGTGGAAAGCACCACCTGTTTACCGCTTCCCGCCAGGCTTTTCGCCATCTCCAGCCAGTCGCCCACTTTCGTCGCCCGACGTTTGCTGCACACCGCTTCGCCGAGGTAAATCACATCGGCGCTGCTGGTGGCGGCCTGTTGGTAAAAATCTTCCAGCGTCTCTTTTGGCCAGTAGTAAAGCACCGGCCCTAATGAATATTTCATGATTTTCTCACTGCCATTTACGGTGATACGCGCCCAGCGTGGTTTGCGTGCCTTCGGACATCGATCCGAGCGTCTCCATCCAGGCCAGCTGCGGCGCGTAGTTCTGCGGGTCCGCCATGCAGCGGTCGATAGCCTGACGCCACACTTTCGCCACCTGGCTCACGTACGCCGGGCTGCGCTGGCGACCTTCAATTTTCACCGAGGCGATATTGGCCGCCAGCAGTTCCGGCAGCAGCTCCAGCGTGTTAAGGCTGGTGGGCTCTTCCAGCGCGTGGTAACGCTCGCCGTCCACCAGATAGCGGCCTTTACACAGGGTGGGATAACCGGCGTTTTCACCGTCCTGATAGCGGTCAATCAGCACCTCATTCAGGCGAGATTCCAGCCCCTGCGGCGTTTGCTGCCAGCGGACAAAGCGGGCAGGGGAGCAGGCCCCGACGGTATTTGGCGACTCGCCGGTTAAATACGAGGAAAGATAGCAACGGCCTTCGGCCATAATGCACAGGCTACCAAAGGCAAAAACTTCCAGTGGCACTGGCGTGACGCGTGCGAGTTGCTTAACCTGATGAATAGAGAGTACGCGCGGCAGCACCACGCGGGCCACGTCAAAGTTTCGGTGATAAAAACGCACGGCCTCTTCGTTGGTGGCAGATGCCTGAACAGAGACGTGGCGCTCAATATGGGGATAGCGTTCTGCCGCATACTCAAGCATGGCGAGGTCGGCCAGAATCAGCGCATCGGCGCCCAGCTGTGCCGCCATATCCACCGCGCGCTGCCAGCGGGCGTAGCCGTCAGGATGAGCAAAGGTATTGATGGCGATATGCAGCTTGCGGCGGTGCTGGTGAACGAAGTTAACGGCTTCCTGAAGCTTTTTCTCCGTAAAGTTGAGGCCAGCAAAATGGCGGGCATTGGTGTCATCTTTCAGCCCGATATAGACCGCATCGGCCCCATTTTCGATGGCCGCCTTAAGCGCCGGAAGGTTTCCGGCAGGGCAGAGCAGCTCCATAATTTATCCTGATGTTGTCGATCGCAAAAATGTTAACGAGCTGGGATTTTAATTAACCCATACGCGACAATTTTTGATTTAAGGCAGCTAATGGCGTATTGATGGCACCAATAATGAGGTTGTCCGGACGACGGTTTGTTGATTTACGCCGCTATGTTATGCGTCGGATATGGCAAAATAGCAGGACTATAGATATCAGGGAGTAAAGCTCGTGCTGGATAAACTGCGTTCACGTCTCGTACAATTTGGCCCATCAATGCTGAGCGTGCCGGTAAAACTGGCGCCGTTCGCGCTTAAACGTCAGGTGCTGGAGAAGGTCCTGAGCTGGCAGTTCCGCCAGGCGCTGCAGGATGGCGAGCTGGAATTCCTGGAAGGCCGCTGGTTGAGCATTGAGGTACGTGACATCGGGCTGCGCTGGTTTACCTCCGTTGAGAATGACCAGCTGATCGTCCGCGAAACCGCCGAGGCGGACGTGAGCTTTAGCGCCAACGCCAGCGATCTGCTGATGATCGCCGCGCGCAAGCAGGACCCGGATACGCTCTTCTTCCAGCGCCGTCTGGTGATTGAAGGCGACACGGAGCTGGGCCTGTACGTTAAGAATTTAATGGATGCCATTGAGCTGGAGCAGATGCCGAAAGCGCTGCGCGTGATGTTAATGCAAATGGCAGATTTCGTTGAGGCCGGGCTGAAAACCCCGCCGGACAGTAAACACACTTCAGTAGGTGAGCCATGCTGATTCGAGTCGAAATTGGGATTGATGCACCGGGTATCGATGCGTTATTACGCCGCTCTTTTGAGAGCGATGCGGAAGCCCAACTGGTCCACGATCTCCGTGAAGACGGCCTGATCACGCTGGGGCTGGTTGCCACCGATGATGAAGGTCAGGTGGTGGGCTATGTTGCCTTCAGTCCGGTCATCGTTCAGGGTGAAGAGCTGCAGTGGGTCGGTATGGCACCGCTGGCGGTGGATGAAAACTATCGCGGGCAGGGGCTGGCGCGCCAGCTGGTCTATGAAGGGCTGGATTCGCTCAATGAGTTCGGTTATGCGGCCGTTGTAACGCTGGGCGATCCGGCATTCTATGGCCGTTTGGGCTTCGAGCAGGCCGCGCATTACGATCTGCGCTGCCGCTGGCCGGGTACGGAATCCGCTTTCCAGGTGCACCGTCTGGCGGACGACGCGCTCAACGGCGTCAATGGTCTGGTCGAATACCACGACCATTTCAATCGCTTTTAATCAGGCTCTCGCGTAGCGCCTCAAAGGAGCCGTCTCCGGTCACGAGGCGCTCTTTCTGGCGCTTCGTCAGCTGTTTGATGCGGTATTCCAGCCTGAGCGCCAACGATCGGTCACCGACGGGCGCCGAAAAGGCGAGCTGTAATTCTCCTTTCCCCCGCAGCGCTTTTGCCCCTTTCCCCGTTTGATGTTGTAAAAAACGCCGCGCCACATCGGTGGTGATCCCGGTGTAGAGTGCGTTATCAGCGGTTCGGACAAGATAGAGAAACCAGCACACGGTAAACAGATTCAGTATGTTAAGGTGAACGCACCATAGCATGAGAGAGAACGAAAATGGAAATACTGGCCGCCATTAACCGCTGGCTGGCGAAGCAGCACGTCGTCACCTGGTGCGTCTACAGCGAGGGTGAGATGTGGTGCGCAAACGCGTTTTACTACTACGATCCGGAGCGCGTCGCATTTTACGTCATGAGCGAAGACAAAACGCGTCATGCGCAGATGACCGGTCAGCAGGCAAAAGTCGCGGGCACGGTAAATGGCCAGCCGAAGACAGTCGCGCTGATCCGTGGGGTACAGTTTAAGGGGGAAATCCGTCGCCTGGACGGAGAAGAGAGCGACGCGCGTCGCAAGCACTACACGCGCCGCTTTCCGGTCGCCGCTGCGCTAAAAGCCCCGGTGTGGGAAATCCGCCTCGATGAGCTGAAATTTACCGACAACACCCTGGGCTTTGGCAAGAAGCTGCACTGGTTACGCGCCGAGCAGGCGTAGCGCTTCGCGGTTAAACGCCGGGAGATCGTCCGGGGTCCGGCTGGTGATCAGCTGGTCTTTGTCGTTGACCACCTCCTGATCGTAAAACTCGGCCCCCGCATTTTTCAGATCGATAACGATCGGTTTCACCGCCGTGAGCTTACGCCCGCGTACAACCTCCGCGCTGATGAGCAGCTGCGGCCCGTGACAGATGGCAAAGACCGGTTTGCCGGTAGAGACAAAGTCCCGGGTGAAGGTCACGAAGCGCTCGTCTCCGCGCAGGGAATCCGGTGAATGGCCGCCGGGTAAAAGCAGGGCGTCAAAATCTGAGGGGCTCACGTTATCGATAGTCTCGTCGATGGTCACGCTGGCCTCGCCCTTATGGCCTTTCACCGTTTTGCCCGCCTCTTTCTCGATGGTGATGACCTCATGTCCCGCCTTGCGGAACGCCTCTGCAGGAGAGGTGAATTCTGAATCTTCAAACTCGTCGGTAATCAAGACTGCGATTTTCTTGCCCATGCTTCCTCCGTTGTTTTGGCTTCAGACTGATTTTTCTCCGCTTGTGGTAAATACTTACCTGTAACAGACTTCTAAGTGTGGTCGACGACGCTGAGTTCGCAAACGGACAATTCTGTAAAGGGGATACGATGAGTCAGGTACTGATTACCGGGGCTACCGGGCTAGTGGGCGATCATCTGCTGCGGCTGCTGATTCAGGATCGCCGCGTGAACTACATCGCCGCCCCGACGCGTCGACCGCTGGTGGACATCTCCGGGGTCTTTAATCCGCACGATCCCCAGCTGACGGATGCGCTGGCGCAGGTCCAGGACCCGATTGATATCGCCTTTTGCTGTCTGGGCACCACGCGGCGGGAGGCGGGGAGCAAAGAGGCATTTATCCACGCCGACTATACGCTGGTGGTGGACACCGCGCTTACGGCGAAAAAGCTGGGAGCCAGACATTTTCTGGTGGTCAGCGCGCTGGGCGCCAGTGCCGGATCGCCTTTCTTCTACAACAAGGTGAAGGGCAAGATGGAGGATGCGCTGATTGCGCAGAAATGGGAGCAGCTGACGATTGTGCGCCCCTCAATGCTGATCGGCCACCGGGACGAGCGCCGCTTTAACGAGTCGATATTTGCCCCGCTGTTTCGGATCCTGCCCGGCAACTGGAAATCTATCGAGGCGCGGGACGTCGCGCGTGCGATGTTAAAAGAGGGACTGGCTCCGTCGAAAGCGGGCGTAAACATTATCCCTTCGGCAAAACTGCGTGAAATCGCGCAGGGCGAGGCGTAAACTCCCCCGGCTAATTACTCATACTCTCCGGGGAATGCTATGACTGGTCAGTCTTCATCTCAGGCGGCAACACCTGTTCAATGGTGGAAGCCCGCACTCTTCTTTCTCGTGGTCATCGTTGGCCTTTGGTACGTGAAATGGCAGCCGTACTACGGCAAAGCCTTCACCGCCGCCGAAACGCACAGCATCGGTAAATCTATTCTCGCTCAGGCGGATGCCAGCCCGCTTCAGGCGGCGTGGGACTATGCCATGGTCTACTTCCTTGCCGTCTGGAAGGCCGCCGTCTTAGGCGTGATCCTGGGCTCACTGATTCAGGTGCTGATCCCGCGCAACTGGCTGATGAAAACCCTCGGACAGCCGCGCTTTCAGGGGACGCTGCTGGGAACGCTCTTCTCCCTGCCGGGCATGATGTGCTCCTGCTGCGCTGCGCCCGTGGCGGCAGGGATGCGCCGCCAGCGCGTGTCGATGGGCGGCGCGCTGGCGTTCTGGATGGGCAACCCGCTGCTCAACCCGGCGACGCTGGTGTTTATGGGTTTTGTCCTGGGCTGGCATTTCGCGTTCATACGTCTGGTGGCCGGACTGCTGACCGTGCTGGTGGTGGCGACGCTGGTGCAGAATCTGGTGAAGGATAAGGCGCCAGAGTCCGCGTCTGTTGAGCTGGACGTCAGCGAGCCGCAGGGCGGGTTCTTTGCGCGCTGGGGCAGGGCGCTATGGCAGCTTTTCTGGAGCACCATTCCGGTCTATATCCTGGCGGTGGTGGTTCTCGGGGCGGCGCGCGTCTGGCTCTTCCCGCATGCGGATGGCGCTATCGACAACACGCTGTTGTGGGTCATTGCAATGGCCGTTGCAGGCTGCCTGTTTGTGATCCCTACCGCCGCAGAAATTCCTATTGTTCAGACCATGATGCTGGCCGGCATGGGCACCGCACCGGCACTGGCATTGCTCATCACGTTACCAGCCATCAGCCTGCCGTCGCTGATTATGCTGCGTAAGTCATTCCCGGCGAAAGCGCTGTGGCTCACCGCGGGGCTGGTGGCGTTGAGCGGGGTGATGGTGGGAAGTATTGCGCTTCTGTGAAAAACGCCCGGTGGCGCTACGCTTACCGGGCCTACAAAAAAATCCCCTCACTTGAGGGGATTTTTTTATTTAATGTAAGTAAACGCGGTGGTGACGTGCTTCACGCCGCTCACCCGGCTGGCGATATCGGCCGCCGCTTTCCCTTCACGTTCGGTCACCAGACCCAGCAGGAACACTTCACCGTTTTCCGTTGTCACCTTCACGTTGGAAGATTTCACCTGGTCCGAACCCAGCAGCTGGGAACGCACTTTGGTGGTAATCCAGGTATCGGAAGAGGCATCACCCAAACCAATTGGCTTGCCCTGACGCACTTCGTTAAACACCTCTGTGGTCCCTTCAACGCCCATCGCAATCTGTTTCGCACGCGAGGCGAGCTCCATGTTCGGCGCCTGGCCTGCCAGCAGCACTTTGCCCTGGTAAGCCGTCACGTTGATACGCGCCTCTTTCTTGATCTGTTCGTCTTTCGACAACGCACTGTTGACGCGCAGCTCCAGCGTACCGTCATCCACCTGTGTTCCCACAGTGCGCGGATCGGTTGCCGCTTTGGTGCCTACTGCGGCAGTACCCACAACGGCCGCAGCGATACATCCCTGAAGCAGTAATGCAGACATAAGGACTGCGAGGGTCGATAAAGCCTTCATAAGAACTCCTTAATCATCCTGGTGAGGGAAAAGCGTGTTATCGATCAAGTCACATAAGCAGTTCACCGTGAGCATATGCATTTCCTGAATACGCGCGCTCCGGTGAGACGGAATGCGGATTTCCACATCCTGCGGCCCAAGCAGACCCGCCAGCTCACCCCCGTCATAGCCGGTTAAGGCCACGATGGTCATATCGCGGGTGACGGCGGCTTCAACAGCTTTGACAATATCCCGGCTATTGCCGCGCGTGGAGATGGCCAGCAGCACATCTCCGGCATGACCCAGGGCTCGCACCTGCTTTGCGTAAATTTCGTCATGCAGACGATCGTTAGCAATCGCCGTTAAGACCACATTATCGGTATTAAGTGCAATGGCAGGTAAACTGGGGCGTTCTGTTTCAAAACGATTGATCATGCTGGCAGCAAAATGCTGTGCGTTGGCGGCTGACGTGCCGTTGCCACAACAGAGGATTTTGTTGCCGTTTAGCAGGGATTGCACCAGCGTCATTGCGGCACGCGAGATAGCATCCGGAAGGGCTTCCGCCGCGGCAATCTGAGTCTGGATGCTTTCTGTGAAGCACACTTTAATTCTTTCGAGCACGTTATCCCTTTTAAATCTTAATTATGCGTCTTCGCCAAAAGCGTTTTTAAGCCATTCGATCTCATTTCCGGTGAAGGCTATCACATCGAACCGGCAATCCACAGTATCAAAACTCCCATTATGGCGGGCAAGCCACAAGTGGGCAGTCTGTAATAATTTATGTTGTTTGGCGAGCGTCACGCTGGCGGCAGCACCGCCAAAACGGGAGGACTGTCGAAAGCGCACTTCAACAAACACAATGACCTGACCGTCTTTCATGATCAGGTCGATTTCGCCACCACGCCCGCGGACGTTGGCGGCGATAAAACGCAGTCCTTTGCCTTCAAGCCAGCGACGCGCCTTTAACTCCCACGCATCGCCGGTTTGTTTGCGGCTTAACTGGCCGGGACGATCTGCCCCTGCTGGTATTTGAGCCATGATAACTTCCTGTTAATCACACAATCCTGGGTCGCGGTCAGATCGCCGGTGTTGCCGTTAAGCTCGAAGCCCGGCACCTGACGCATCTGGGTAAAGTGGTTCGCCAGCGCCCACGCATCAACCCCCATCGCATACAGACGCGCCAGAGAGTAATCGTTACGCACCGCGCTCAGCGCCTGCTGCATCAGGGATGGATTGCTGCCGGCCAGCATCGGGATTTCGCTGTACTGCAGACCGTCCATTTCCAGACGGAAATCCGGGCCTGCGGTGCCCTGTGCGCTGCGGGAGCTGGCGTAGAGCGTTGCGCCGCTCTGGCTGCCGTTACGCATTGCAATCATCGGTTTGATAAAGGCGATCTCCTGCGGTGTGGCAACGATATAGGCCGCATCCACTTTACCGCCACCGCTAATCTGCGCGTCGGTTGGCGGCGCAGGGATCGTCAGGCCGCCAATCGTCACGCCCTGCTGCTGTGGCAGGCTCGCGGTGACCGGGCTACCGTTAAGGGCGATACCCGCCCCGCCGTTTACGCCTGCGCGCAGTTCAGAGACGGAACCGAATTTCTGCTGCAGCACCACGCCGCCGCCCAGCTTCTGCCACTCATCGGCAAAGGCATTGGCCACGCGATCGCCCAGCGTGCTGCGTGGGATGAGCAGCAGCGGAGCCTGCTTACCCTGCTCATGAATATGACGCGCCGCATCGCGGGCTTCATCTTCTGGAGAGAGTGCGAAGTAGCAGATATTGGCCCGGTTCTGAACCTGCTCTGGCTGGTTGAGCGCCAGCACGTTCAGCGTGGTATTGCTCTTCATCAGCTCTTCCACGTTGTTCTTCAGCAGCGGACCGACAACGATGCTCGCCCCGTCCTGCTGTACCTGCGCCAGCACCTGGTCAAGCGGCTGCGAGCTGGTGTCGTAGATTTTCAATTCAGCGCCCGGGTTGGCGCTGGTGGTTGCCACGGCCTGCGGCTGCGTGGCAGGTTGAGCCGCGGGTTGTGCAGGCTGCTGTTGAGGCTGTTCTGCTGTTGTGGCAGGAGCTGGCGCCGTTTGCGTCTCGGCCGGAGCCTGGGCCGCAGGTGCTGCTGTAGCCGGTGCAGCTTCAGCTGGAGGCGTCGTCGGGGCCGTCACAGGGTTTTGCATCGTGCCCTGCGCTGGCGCTTGCGCCGTGGTCAGGTCGCTGGTCTCTGCGGCGGATGGGCTGACAACATCATTATTCACATTAGCCGCCTGGGCTGCCTGTGCGGGAACGGCGCTGCCGGCTACCGACGTCGTGCCGTTTTTCGCCGCTTCAAAACCCTGCTGAATGGTACGTCCAAACACCGCCGCCTGGCCGTTGAGCGGCAGAAGCAGGGCGATTTTGCTGGTGGAAGCTGGCTTAAAGTTCTGCACGTTCACCAGCTGGGTTGGCAGCATTTTCGCGCCCGGGTTTTGCGGGTAGCGCGTCTGCCAGTCCGTAATGCCGGCTTTCAACATTTTTGGATCGCTGCGGTTGTTAAACCACATCTGCTGCAGATCCAGCCAGCCCTGCAGGACGTTTTCATCGGCGTTGATGACCAGCGCCTGCGCCTGTTCCTGCGTCATCGACGCCAGCGCTTGCCAGGTGGCATCAATATTTTTCTGCTTATCAGCACCGCCAAGCAGCGGCTCTTGCGCGACGAGCGCGCGGAGCAGCGTCAGGGAAGGGCGTCCCTGCTCAGCGGTAATACCCGCCTGCCAGAAGCGCGCCTGCTGGTTTTTATCCAGCGCGCTTACGTCGATATCACCGAGGATCTTCTTCGCGGCGGCGTAATCTTTCAGCGCGACTTTCAGCTCGGCAGAGAGCAGGCTCTGCTCGCGACGCTGTGCGTCGTTAAGATCTTTTGGCAACTGGTTAAACAGTTCGGCTGCCCGCTGGGTTTTACCCTCTTTCAGCAGTGCACGAATGGCGAGTAATTGCCAGTTGGTCTTGGTATCATTTGAACTCTGCGACATTTGTTGCAGATAAAAGCCAGAATCAGCCTGAGCAGAACCCTGGAGATGGGCGGTGCTCTGGTCAGGTGCCTGAGTGCCACAGCCTGCAAAGATCAGGGCTGCCAGCAGAAGCGGCACGCTGCGCGTGGCTTTTTTTCGAAGAAACGTTAACGGTACCATACTGTATCCAGTGATTTTTTTTACGCAATGCTCAATATTAAATCGGCAATACGGACGAAACAATGAAACAACACGAAACGGCAGATAATTCTCAAGGCCAGCTTTATATTGTACCTACTCCTATCGGGAATTTGTCTGATATTACCCAACGTGCGCTCACCGTACTGCAAGCTGTTGATTTAATTGCTGCTGAAGACACCCGCCACACCGGCCTGCTGCTGCAACATTTCGCGATTAACGCCCGTTTGTTTGCGCTGCACGATCACAATGAGCAACAAAAAGCCGAAACGCTGGTGGCGAAGCTGAAAGAGGGGCAGAACATTGCCCTGGTCTCCGATGCCGGTACGCCGCTGATCAACGATCCGGGCTATCACCTGGTGCGTACCTGTCGCGAAGCCGGTATTCGCGTTGTGCCCCTGCCGGGCCCGTGTGCCGCGATTGCGGCGTTAAGCGCCGCAGGTCTGCCGTCTGACCGTTTCTGCTATGAAGGCTTTCTGCCTGCTAAATCCAAAGGCCGCCGCGACGTCTTAAAAGAGCTGGAAGCGGAACCGCGCACCCTGATTTTCTACGAATCCACGCACCGCCTGCTGGAGAGCCTGGAAGATATGGTGACCGTCTGGGGGGAAGGCCGCTACGTGGTGCTGGCGCGCGAGCTGACCAAAACCTGGGAAACCATCCACGGCGCGCCGGTGGGTGAGCTGCTGGCGTGGGTGAAGGAAGACGAAAACCGCCGCAAGGGTGAAATGGTGCTGATCGTCGAAGGGCACAAGGCGGAAGAAGACGCCCTTCCTGCCGACGCGCTGCGCACGCTGGCGCTGCTGCAGTCGGAACTGCCGCTGAAGAAAGCCGCTGCGCTGGCGGCAGAAATTCACGGCGTGAAGAAAAATGCGTTGTATAAGTATGCGCTGGAGCAGCAGGGGGAGTAAGGCATCCCCTGCCGGTTTTTGCCGGGTGGCGGCTACGCCTTATCCGGCCTACGGATCGTTATGTGTCTTTTAGCTAGCAGGTATCGCCTCAACCAGGAAGGTTTGCGGCGTGTCCGACGGGTTACCTAAATGCGGGATAGATGTGGGACGGAAAATCACGTCACCGGTGCCGGGTTAAACACCGCCAGCTGATTATGCAATCCCCATTGGTCCGAGAAGGTTTTCTTTCGCCCGCTGGCGACATCCAGAATGAAGTAGAACAGCTTCCAGCCCACTTCTTCAATACTCTCCTCCCCGGTGGCGATGGTTCCCGCGTTGATGTCCATTAAGTCATACCAGCGGTTTGCCAGCTCGGTGCGAGTCGCCATCTTGATCACCGGCACCGCCATCAGGCCGTACGGCGTGCCGCGCCCGGTGGTAAAGACCTGTACCGTAATGCCGGATGCTACCTGCTGCGTGCCGCACACAAAATCGCTGGCCGGCGTTGCCGCGTAGATCAGGCCGCGTTTCGTCGGGCGCTGGCCCGGAGAGAGCACTTCTGCAATGGCGCTCTGCCCGGATTTGGCAATAGAGCCGAGGGCTTTTTCCACCACGTTTGCCAGGCCGCCTTTCTTGTTGCCCGGAGACGGGTTGGCGCTGCGGTCGGTTTTGCCCATATCGAGATAGTTATCGTACCAGGCCATCTCCTCAAGCAGTCGCCTGCCGACCTCTTTATTAACGGCGCGCGGCGTCAGCAGATGGATGGCGTCACGCACTTCAGTCACCTCGGAGAACATCACCGTGGCGCCGCAGCGAACAAGCAGATCGGACGCATAGCCCACCGCCGGGTTGGCCGTCACGCCGGAGAAGGCATCGCTGCCGCCGCACTGGGTGCCCACAACCAGCTCCGACGCCGGGCACGTTTCGCGCCGGCGGCGGTTGAGCTTGTCCAGATGGCGTTCTGCTACCTGCAAAATATCGTCGACCATTGAGCGGAAACCGACGTGGCGTTCGTCCTGCAGGCGCACGATGCTGGCCTCGTCTGCCGGGATGGCTTTGACATCCTCGGTACCCTGCAGCAGGCGTTCTGGCTGCAATTTTTCACAGCCGAGGCCAATGACCATCACCTCGCCGCCAAAGTTGGGGTTCAGGGCGATATTGTGGATGGTGCGGATAGGCACCACCGCAGCGGGCGCGTTAATCGCCACGCCGCAACCGTAGAGGTGGTTCAGGCCCACCACGCCGTCGACGTTCGGGTATTTTGGCAGCAGATCGCGTTCGATGATTTTCACCACGTAATCCACGACGCCCGCCACGCAGTGCACGCTGGTGGTAATACCGAGCAGATTTTTAGTGCCGACGCTGCCGTCCGCATTGCGATAGCCTTCAAAGGTATAGCCTTCCAGCGGGGGGAGCGGTTCCGGCACGCGGGTTGCCAGCGGAAGCGTGTTCAGCGGCGGCGCTTCTGGCAGCGCCACCAGCGACTCCTCCACCCAGCTTCCCTGCGGTATCGAACGAACGGCATAGCCGATGACTTCACCGTAACGCACAATTTCGCTTTCAGCAGGGATATCCACCAGGGCGACTTTATGTCCCTGCGGAACATGCTCAGTCAGTTCCAGCCCGTCCGGGAAGCGGGTTCCTGCTTTTAAGCCATTGTCGTTGACGATAATCGCCACGTTATCGGCGTCGTGCACTTTTATATAAAACGCCGTCGGCGGTGCCTGTCGAATTTCAATGTCGGCCATTGGTCAGTATTCTCCAGCAAAATTCTGATAATAGGTTCAGCCATTTTTCTGATGGTAGAAATAAATACGCGGCTTTCAGAAATAAAGCATGTCAGCAGATTCAATATCAAAATGTGATCCCGATCGCTCGCGAGCCCGTAATCCTTGATTCTGTGCATTAGCGCCCAGTGCTTTGTGCATATGCAAAAATTTTTATCAAAAAATAGCGTAATACCTGAGCATTAAAACAATGTGCGGTCGTGGATTGCATCTTATACTGAATGACGATTTTATTACGCCAGAATATGTCCGAATAATAAATATCATGATGGCGCGGTGTCTGAATAAATAAAATGATGCTGAAAAAGGCTGCGGAATTAAAAAGGTAAATACAATGAATAACGCTATCTTCCCGAATAAATTTAAAGCGGCTCTCGCAGCGCACCAGATTCAGATTGGCTGCTGGTCCGCGCTGGCAAACCCTATCAGCACCGAAGTGCTGGGCCTGGCCGGTTTCGACTGGCTGGTGCTGGACGGCGAACATGCGCCAAACGATATCAGCACGTTTATTCCGCAGCTGATGGCGCTGAAAGGCAGCAACAGCGCCCCGGTGGTGCGTGTCCCCACCAACGAACCGGTGATTATTAAGCGTCTGCTGGATATCGGCTTCTACAACTTCCTGATCCCGTTTGTGGAGACGGAAGAGCAAGCGGCGCTGGCCGTGGCGTCAACGCGCTATCCTCCCGAAGGGATCCGCGGCGTTTCCGTTTCGCACCGCGCCAATATGTTTGGCACCGTCCCGGACTATTTCGCGCAGTCCAACAGCAACATCACCATTCTGGTTCAGATCGAGAGCCAGCAGGGCGTCGATAATGTCGACGCGATTGCTGCCACAAGCGGCGTGGACGGGATCTTCGTCGGCCCAAGCGATCTGGCTGCGGCCTTTGGCCATCTGGGTAACGCCAGCCACCCTGACGTGCAGCGCGCGATCCAGCACATCTTTGCCCGCGCCAAAGCACACGGCAAGCCGTGCGGCATTCTGGCGCCGGTTGAGGCTGACGCCCGCCGCTACCTGGAGTGGGGAGCCACGTTTGTTGCCGTCGGCAGCGACCTCGGCGTTTTCCGCTCGGCTACGCAGAAATTAGCGGACGCTTTTAAAAAAATAACCATCATTGAGGAAACAGATTATGACGCTGAAAGTGGGTTTTATTGGCCTGGGGATCATGGGTAAACCAATGAGTAAGAACCTCATCAAAGCAGGTTACTCGCTGGTGGTCTCCGATCATAATCCACAGGCCGTGGCTGAGGTGATAGCGGCTGGCGCAGAAGCAGCCACCACCGCGAAAGCCATTGCCGAGCAGTGCGATGTCATCATCACCATGCTGCCAAACTCCCCGCACGTCAAAGAAGTCGCGCTGGGTGAAAACGGCATTATCGACGGCGCGAAACCGGGCCTGGTGCTGATCGATATGAGCTCTATCGCACCGCTCGCGAGCCGTGAAATCAGCGAGGCGTTGAAGGCGAAGGGCGTCGATATGCTGGATGCACCGGTCAGCGGCGGCGAGCCGAAAGCCATCGACGGCACGCTGTCGGTCATGGTCGGCGGCGATAAAGCTATTTTCGATAAATTTTACGACCTGATGAAAGCCATGGCGGGCTCTGTGGTACACACCGGGGAGATCGGGGCGGGTAACGTGACCAAGCTGGCAAACCAGGTGATTGTGGCACTCAACATTGCCGCCATGTCTGAAGCGCTGACGCTGGCGACCAAAGCGGGCGTCAATCCGGACCTGGTCTACCAGGCCATTCGCGGCGGTCTGGCGGGCAGCACCGTGCTGGATGCCAAAGCGCCAATGGTCATGGATCGCAATTTCAAACCCGGTTTCCGCATCGACCTGCATATTAAAGATCTGGCGAACGCGCTGGACACTTCCCACGGCGTGGGCGCACAGCTGCCGCTGACCGCGGCGGTCATGGAGATGATGCAGGCGCTGCGTGCCGATGGCCTGGGCACGGCCGATCACAGCGCAATTGCATGCTACTACGAAAAACTGGCGAAGGTAGAAGTGGCGCGTTAATCACGGCTTACCCACAGCCGAGGGTGACAGCGGCGCGCAAACCCTCTATACTGCGCGCCGAAGCTGACCAGACAGTCGCCGCTTCGTCGTCGTCCCTTTCGGGGGAGACGGGCGGAGGGGAGGAAAGTCCGGGCTCCATAGGGCAGGGTGCCAGGTAACGCCTGGGGGGGAAACCCACGACCAGTGCAACAGAGAGCAAACCGCCGATGGCCCGCGCAAGCGGGATCAGGTAAGGGTGAAAGGGTGCGGTAAGAGCGCACCGCGCGGCTGGTAACAGTCCGTGGCACGGTAAACTCCACCCGGAGCAAGGCCAAATAGGGGTTCACATGGTACGGCCCGTACTGAACCCGGGTAGGCTGCTTGAGCCAGTGAGCGATTGCTGGCCTAGATGAATGACTGTCCACGACAGAACCCGGCTTATCGGTCAGCTTCAACTTCTTAGGGAACCCCGCTTCGGCGGGGTTTTTGCTTTCTGGTTGTTGTAGGCCGGGTAAGCGCAGCGCCACCCGGCACCACACAAACGACATCAATTCTCATATTTGCGACATTAAGCACATTTCACTGTTTTTCACTCGCCGGTTCCGCCTCGGCATCTGCAGACGATCGCCATCACAAAATTTAAATCTAAAAAACCGGCGATCTGTAGTATTGATAATTTGTTATGATTGTTAGCCTAATGTTCGTAAATCTTTTCTCGTTTGATGTGCGCTTATTGAAATCAAATACATTTCCTCCGTGAATATGTGACGTATTCCACTCTTTTCCTGAAATTTGAAAATTTACGTCGTAAAAAATGGCTTAAATGAAAGTATGTTTCAAACAAATGACGGTTATTTATTAGCCTTTAATTGCCTGAAATATCGTCTTTATTGTTTTTTTAAGAACGGTGAAATAAATCCGGGTTATCGCCATAAAATAAATTTATTAGCGCTATTTTTGTTGATCAATATCAGCGTTGTAGCGTATTTAATTGCCTTCAATGCATTGATTTATAAGGTTTTTAATGGGTTTTTAAAACGTGAGTTAAGGGTTGCTCAAAGCAAATTGTGAGTAACAGCACATACCCCCTGAAACATTATTGAGTAGAATTCACCCCGTCATAGGGAAATAAGCGCAGAATATTATGAACACTATTATTCTACCGAAAACACAGCACCTCGTGGTATTTCAGGAAGTCATTAAAAGTGGCTCCATAGGTTCTGCTGCAAGACAACTGGGCCTGACGCAACCCGCCGTCAGCAAAATCATCAGCGATATCGAATCTTACTTCGGTGTGGAAGTGATGGTACGTAAAAATACGGGCGTAAAACTGACGGCTGCAGGCCAGGTTCTGCTCTCGTACTCCGAGTCGATCACGCGTGAAATGAAAAACATGGTGAGCGAAATCAATAGTCTCAGTTTTAGCACCGTTATGGATGTCTCCTTTGGCTATCCGTCGCTGATTGGTTTTACCTTCCTGTCTGAGATGATCAAAAAATTCAAGGAAGTGTTCCCGAAAGCGCGCGTCTCAATGTATGAAGCTCAGCTCTCCTCTTTCCTCCCGGCCATTCGCGATGGTCGTCTGGATTTCGCTATCGGCACGCTGAGCGATGAAATGCTGCTGCAGGATCTGCACGTCGAACCGCTGTTTGAGTCTGAGTTTGTGCTGGTCGCGAGCAAAACGCGAACGTGCACCGGCCCGACGACACTGGCATCGCTCACGCACGAGCAGTGGGTGATGCCGCAAACCGATATGGGCTACTACAAAGAACTTCTGACCACTCTGCAAGACAACCACATCAGCATCGAAAACATCGTCCAGACCGATTCCGTCGTCACCATTTATAACCTTGTCCTGAATGCCGATTATCTGACGGTGATTCCCCGCGACATGATTGCCCCATTCGGTTCGGATCAATTTATTGTGCTGCCCGTGGAAGACGAATTACCCGTGGCGCGTTATGCTGCCGTGTGGTCTAAAAATTACAGGATTAAAAAATCGGCGTCAGTATTAGTTGAGCTGGCTAAACAATATTCGTCGATGAATATCGAAAGACGACGATGAATAATAAGTTTTAATTTTAAAAATACCCAGAGCTTAACATATTAACGCTCTGATACCCTGACTTTGCCTGAAAAGAATGAATTATTATAACGAGGATATTATGCATATTACCTACGATCTCCCGGTAACCATTGAAGATATTCAGGACGCCAGAAAACGACTGGCAGGCAAGATATATAAAACCGGTATGCCGCGCTCGAATTATCTCAGCGAACGGTGTAAGGGCGAAATATTCCTTAAGTTTGAGAACATGCAGCGTACCGGTTCGTTCAAAATTCGCGGCGCGTTTAATAAATTAAGCTCGCTGACCGATGCTGAAAAGCGCAAAGGCGTGGTCGCCTGCTCTGCGGGAAACCACGCGCAGGGAGTGTCGCTCTCCTGCGCCATGCTCGGCATCGACGGTAAAGTGGTGATGCCGATGGGCGCACCAAAATCTAAAGTGGCCGCGACCCGCGACTACTCGGCGGAAGTGGTGCTCCACGGTGAGAACTTCAACGACACCATCGCTAAAGTGAGCGAAATCGTCGAGATGGAAGGGCGCATTTTTATTCCGCCTTACGATGACGCCAAAGTGATCGCCGGGCAGGGCACCATCGGCCTCGAAATTCTCGAAGATTTATACGACGTGGATAACGTCATTGTCCCTATCGGCGGCGGCGGATTAATTGCCGGGATTGCAACGGCGATTAAATCCATCAACCCGACCATTAATATTATCGGCGTACAGTCTGAAAACGTGCACGGAATGGCGGCCTCCTGGCAGGCAGGAGAAATAACCAACCATCGCGTTACCGGCACGTTAGCCGACGGCTGCGACGTCTCTCGTCCGGGTAAATTAACCTTCGAAATCGTTCGTGAACTGGTCGATGACATTGTGCTGGTGAGCGAAGACGATATTCGCAACAGCATGATTGCCCTTATTCAGCGAAATAAAGTGGTGACGGAAGGCGCCGGCGCGCTGGCCTGTGCCGCGTTATTAAGCGGCAAGTTTGACCACTATATTCAGGGCCGCAAAACCGTTTGCATTATTTCCGGCGGCAATATCGATCTCTCCCGTGTTTCCCAAATTACCGGCTTCGTTGACGCATAAAGGTGACCTATGAGCAACACAGAAAGCATTATCGTTGGCCAGACAAAAACGTCCTCCTGGCGTAAGTCTGATACCACCTGGACGCTTGGCCTGTTTGGTACCGCCATTGGCGCAGGCGTGCTGTTCTTCCCCATTCGCGCAGGCTTTGGAGGCTTAATCCCTATCCTGCTGATGCTGGTTCTCGCGTTCCCGATTGCGTTTTACTGCCACCGCGCGCTGGCGCGCCTCTGCCTGTCCGGCAGCAACGTCTCCGGCAACATCACCGAAACGGTAGAAGAGCATTTCGGTAAAACCGGTGGGGTGGTGATCACGTTCCTCTACTTCTTTGCCATTTGCCCGCTGCTGTGGATTTACGGCGTCACTATTACTAACACCTTCATGACCTTCTGGGAAAACCAGCTCCAGCTGCCTGCGCTAAACCGCGGCGTGGTGGCGCTGTTCCTGCTGCTGCTGATGGCTTTTGTTATCTGGTTTGGTAAAGACCTGATGGTGAAGGTGATGAGTTTCCTGGTGTTCCCGTTTATTGCCAGTCTGGTGCTGATTTCCTTGTCGCTGATCCCTTACTGGAACTCCGCGGTGATCGACCAGGTCAACCTGAGCGATATCGCCTTCACCGGCCATGACGGCATTCTGGTCACGGTGTGGCTGGGGATCTCCATCATGGTCTTCTCCTTCAACTTCTCGCCTATCGTCTCCTCGTTTGTGGTCTCCAAGCGCGAAGAGTACGAGCCGGAGTTCGGTAAAGAATTCACCGAGCAGAAATGTTCCAAAATCATCGGTCGCGCCAGCATGCTGATGGTCGCCGTGGTGATGTTCTTCGCCTTTAGCTGCCTGTTTACGCTCTCTCCGCAGAACATGGCGGACGCCAAAGCGCAGAACATTCCGGTGCTCTCTTACCTGGCGAACCACTTTGCCTCCATGTCCGGCACTAAATCGACGTTCGCGACGGTACTGGAATATGGCGCTTCCATTATTGCCCTGGTCGCTATCTTCAAATCTTTCTTCGGTCATTACCTGGGCACGCTGGAAGGGCTGAATGGCCTGATCCTCAAGTTCGGCTACAAAGGCGATAAGAAGAAGGTCTCTGTCGGCAAACTGAACACCATCAGCATGGTGTTCATCATGGGCTCCACCTGGGTTGTCGCGTACGCCAACCCGAACATTCTCGACCTTATCGAAGCCATGGGCGCGCCAATCATCGCCTCTCTGCTGTGCCTGCTGCCGATGTACGCCATCCGTAAAGCGCCGGCCATGGCGAAATATAAGGGCAAACCCGAGAACATCTTCGTCACGGTTGTGGGCCTGCTGACCATTCTGAATATCGTTTACAAACTGTTCTAAACCATTGCTCAGGAAGAGCGGAGTCACATGATGATTGAGTTTCCGGTTGTACTGGTAATTAACTGCGGTTCGTCCTCTGTTAAGTTTTCGGTGCTCGATGCCAGCAGCTGCGACGCCCTGATGACGGGCATTGCAGACGGCATCAACACGGATAAAGCCTTTATTTCCGTGAACGGGGGTGAGCCAGCCAGACTGGCTCACCAGGACTACGAAGGGGCTCTGGCTGCCATCGCCCTGGAGCTGGAGAAGCGTGACCTGATGAGCAGCGTGGCCTTAATTGGCCACCGCATTGCGCACGGCGGTGACCTCTTCAGCGAGTCGACCCTGATTACGGAAGAGGTGATTGAGCAGATCCGCCAGGTCTCCCCGCTGGCGCCGCTGCATAACTACGCCAACCTGAGCGGCGTGGAAGCCGCAGAGCGCCTGTTTCCGGGCGTGCAGCAGGTCGCGGTATTTGATACCAGCTTCCACCAGACGCTGCCGCCGCAGGCGTACCTGTACGGTTTGCCGTACCGCTATTTTGAAGCGCTGGGCGTGCGCCGCTACGGTTTCCACGGCACCTCTCACCGCTACGTGGCCGCGCAGGCACATTCGCTTCTCGGGCTGTCCCCCGATGACAGCGGCCTGGTGATTGCCCACCTCGGCAACGGGGCGTCCATCTGCGCGGTGCGTAACGGCGAGAGCGTGGATACGTCCATGGGCATGACGCCGCTGGAAGGGCTGGTGATGGGCACGCGCTGCGGCGACGTGGATTTTGGCGCGATGGCGTGGATTGCCCAGCAGACCGGCCAGTCGTTTGAAGATCTGGAGCGCATGGTCAACAAAGAGTCCGGGTTGCTGGGGATCTCCGGCATCTCCTCCGATTTACGGGCGCTGGAGAAAGCCTGGCACGCTGGCAATGAGCGGGCGCAGCTGGCGATCCAGACCTTCGTTCACCGTATAGCGCGACATATCGCCGGGCACGCGGCGTCGCTGCACCGCCTCGATGGGGTGGTCTTTACCGGCGGCATCGGCGAAAACTCAACGCTTGTCCGCGCGCTGGTGGCGGAACATCTGAAAGTGTTCGGCATCCGCCTCGACGACGCCAAAAATGCCCTGCCGGGTAGCGCGGGTGAGCGCGTCATCTCCACTGATACCTCCCGCGTGATCTGCGCGGTGATCCCTACCAACGAAGAAAAAATGATCGCGCTGGACGCCCTCCGTCTTGGGAAGGTTACCCCGGCTGCGGCTTACGCCTGATAAAGCGAGAATCTGATGAAAGTAACAATCGAAACGGGCGTCGCGCCCTACAGCGACGCATGGGCCGGGTTTCGCGGTGAAGAATGGAAAAACGCCGTCAACGTCCGCGATTTTATTCAGCATAACTACACCCCTTATGAAGGCGATGAAGCTTTCCTCGCGCAGGCGACGCCAGCAACGACGGCGCTGTGGCAGAAGGTGATGGTCGGCATTCGTCAGGAGAATGCCACCCACGCCCCGGTGGATTTTGACACCAACATTGCCACCACCATTACGGCCCACGGGCCGGGCTACATCGACCAGGATCTGGAGACGATCGTCGGCCTGCAAACCGACAAGCCGCTCAAGCGCGCCCTGCATCCGTACGGCGGGATCAACATGATCCGCAGCTCGTTCGAAGCCTATGGCCGGGAGATGGATCCGCAGTTTGAATACCTGTTTACCGACCTGCGCAAAACCCACAACCAGGGCGTGTTTGACGTCTATTCGCCGGAGATGATGCGCTGCCGCAAATCCGGCGTGCTGACCGGTTTGCCGGACGGCTACGGGCGCGGGCGCATCATCGGCGATTACCGCCGCGTGGCGCTCTACGGCATCCGCTATCTGGTGCGCGAGCGTGAGCTTCAGTTCGCCGATCTGCAGGGCCGGCTGGAGCGCGGCGAAGATCTGGAGGCGACGATCCGCCTGCGCGAAGAGCTGGCGGAGCACAAGCGCGCGCTGCTGCAGATCCAGCAGATGGCGGCCAACTATGGCTTTGATATCTCACGCCCGGCGATGAACGCCCAGGAAGCGGTGCAGTGGCTCTATTTCGCCTACCTGGCAGCGGTAAAATCCCAGAACGGCGGAGCGATGTCGCTGGGGCGCACGGCCTCGTTCCTCGATATCTACATCGAACGCGACATGCAGGCGGGGCGGCTGAACGAGGTGCAGGCGCAGGAGCTGATCGACCACTTCATCATGAAGATCCGCATGGTGCGCTTCCTGCGCACGCCGGAATTCGACACGCTCTTCTCCGGCGATCCGATCTGGGCCACGGAAGTGATCGGCGGCATGGGGCTGGACGGCCGCACGCTGGTGACCAAAAACAGCTTCCGCTATCTGCACACGCTGCACACCATGGGCCCCGCGCCGGAGCCGAACCTGACGATCCTCTGGTCTGAACAACTGCCGATCGCGTTCAAGAAATACGCCGCGCAGGTGTCGATCGTTACCTCGTCGCTGCAGTATGAGAACGACGATCTGATGCGTGCGGACTTCAACAGCGACGACTACGCCATTGCCTGCTGCGTCAGCCCGATGGTGATCGGCAAGCAGATGCAGTTCTTTGGCGCGCGCGCCAACCTCGCCAAAACGCTGCTGTACGCGATCAACGGCGGGGTGGACGAGAAGCTGAAGATTCAGGTCGGCCCGAAAACCGATCCGCTGCTGGATGAGGTACTGGATTACGACACCGTAATGGCGAGCCTCGATCACTTCATGGACTGGCTGGCGGTGCAGTACATCAGCGCGCTGAATCTCATACACTACATGCATGATAAGTACAGCTACGAAGCCTCGCTGATGGCGCTTCACGACCGGGACGTTTACCGCACTATGGCCTGCGGCATTGCCGGGTTGTCGGTAGCGGCAGATTCCCTGTCCGCCATTAAATACGCCACGGTGAAGCCGGTGCGCGACCATACCGGTCTGGCGGTCGATTTCGTGATAGAAGGGGATTATCCGCAGTACGGCAACAACGATGACCGCGTGGACTGCATCGCCTGCGACCTGGTGGAACGCTTTATGAAGAAAATTCAGGCGCTGCCAACCTACCGCAACGCGGTACCGACTCAGTCGATCCTGACCATCACCTCCAACGTGGTTTACGGGCAGAAGACCGGGAACACGCCGGACGGACGACGCGGCGGCACGCCGTTTGCCCCTGGCGCGAACCCCATGCACGGCCGCGACAGAAAAGGGGCGGTGGCCTCGCTAACGTCGGTCGCCAAGCTGCCGTTCACCTATGCCAAAGACGGGATCTCTTACACCTTCTCCATCGTGCCGCAGGCGCTGGGCAAAGACGAGCTGGTGCGCAAAACCAACCTGGTAGGGCTGCTGGACGGGTACTTCCATCACGAAGCGTCTATTGAGGGTGGGCAGCACCTGAACGTTAACGTGATGAACCGGGAGATGCTCCTCGATGCCATTGCGCATCCGGAGAATTACCCGAACCTGACCATCCGCGTGTCGGGCTATGCGGTGCGGTTTAATGCGCTGACGCGCGAGCAGCAGCAGGACGTGATTTCGAGGACGTTTACGCAGGCGATTTGACGAAAACCTACTCTCATGCCCCCTCACTGCAGGGGGCATTTTTTTGCCCGCTAAACATACAAAATTGTTTATATAATTACTCACACATATTCATCCGCTCTTGAAAAACAATGCTCCTGCTTTTTCCTATAACAGCATGTAAGGACTGTAAGATGATGAAAATGACCCGCATTGCTTTGGCTGCTGCTTCACTGGTGGTGTGCAGTTTTACGGCGCAGGCCGCGAACGTTGAGGCTGCCCCGTCACCGTCCCAGGATCCTCTGGTACAGCACCTGAAGCTCAGCAATGAGCAGGTGAAAAAGATTGAAGATCTGCATAAGCAGCTGGAACAAAATGTCAGCAAGATCCCGATGACGGGCGTGAAGGACGGTGCGCTGATCGACATGTTCCAGGCGGGCAAATGGGACGAAAGCACGGTGAAAAGCCAGCTTAGTGCATTCAGCAAAATTGAAGAGCAGACCCGCTATTACCGCGTGAAATATTACTTCGACGTCAGTCAGGTATTGACGCCGGAACAGCGCAAACAGATTAGAACGGATATGGCTAACGCGCTGGCTAACTGATTTCCTGCCCGCGCACCGCGCGGGTTTTTATTTCTTGATCGGCGTCACTTTTAGAAAAATACCGTCTATCCACCCATTAAAAAAGCAAATTTTCCTCTATCATTCGAAAATCCTCAAAAAAGTTGTGACTTTTTTCTCCCTCGCTCCGGTTAAGATTTTTTCACACCAATAACAAGCACCTGCTGCCATCTGAATCGCCATCGCTGGCGATCGGAACCTTATAAAAACAACTGTTTACCCTACAAAATAAGCGAGTGCCCCATGGATACGGCAACAAACAGCAGTGTCATTGTGAATGATTCCCCCGCGGCAAGGCGGGCGGGAATGAGTGAAAGCGAGTGGCGAGAGGCGATCAAATTCGACAGCACCGACACGGGTTGGGTCATCATGAGTATTGGGATGGCTATCGGCGCGGGGATTGTTTTTCTCCCGGTACAAGTCGGATTAATGGGGCTGTGGGTCTTTTTGCTCTCGTCCATTATTGGTTATCCCGCCATGTATTTATTCCAACGGTTGTTTATTAACACGCTGGCAGAATCCCCGGAATGCAAAGACTACCCGAGCGTAATTAGCGGGTATTTGGGTAAGAACTGGGGGATTTTATTAGGTGCGCTCTATTTCGTGATGCTGGTGATCTGGATGTTTGTCTATTCCACGGCCATTACCAACGACAGCGCCTCGTATTTGCACACCTTCGGCGTGACCGACGGTTTGCTCTCGGAAAATCCGTTGTACGGTTTATTCCTGATTTGCATTCTGGTCGCGATTTCTTCACGCGGTGAAAAGCTGCTGTTTAAAGTGTCCAGCCTGATGGTGCTTACCAAGCTGTTTGTCGTTGCGGCGCTGGGGTTGTCAATGATTGGCCTCTGGCATTTAGCCAACGTGGGCATGCTGCCGCCGCTGGGGCTGCTGATTAAAAACGCCATCATTACGCTGCCCTTTACCTTAACCTCCATTCTCTTTATTCAGACCCTGAGCCCGATGGTGATCTCGTACCGTTCACGTGAAAAATCGGTAGAGGTGGCGCGTCATAAGGCGCTCCGGGCAATGAACATTGCTTTTGGCGTCCTGTTTGTGACGGTCTTCTTCTATGCCGTCTCTTTCACCCTGGCGATGGGGCACGATGAGGCGGTCAAAGCCTACGAGCAGAATATCTCTGCCCTGGCGATTGCGGCGCAGTTTATCAGCGGCGACGGCGCGGGCTGGGTCAAAATCGTCAGCGTGATCCTCAATATCTTCGCCGTGATGACCGCATTCTTCGGCGTCTACCTCGGCTTCCGCGAGGCCACGCAGGGTATCGTCATGAACATCCTGCGCCGCAAAATGCCGGCAGAAAGAATCAATGAAAACGCCGTCCAGCGCGGGATTATGCTGTTCGCCATTCTGCTGGCCTGGAGCGCGATAGTCCTGAACGCGCCGGTGTTGAGCTTCACCTCCATTTGCAGCCCCATCTTCGGCATGGTGGGCTGTCTGATCCCGGCATGGCTGGTCTACAAGGTACCGGCGCTGCATAAATATAAAGGCGTATCGCTGGTGATTATTGTCATTACCGGACTGCTGCTTTGTGTTTCTCCTTTCCTCGCATTCTCCTGAGGGTAATTAAGGTCGTAACGATGTCTGAGCAAACTCATCCTTTATGGAATCAATTTATTCGCGCGGTGCAGGAAGAAGTGAAGCCTGCCCTTGGGTGCACCGAGCCCGTCTCTCTGGCACTGGCCTGTGCGATGGCCGCAGACCTCCTGCCGGGGGAGGTCACACGGATTGAGGCGTGGGTCTCGCCGAACCTGATGAAAAACGGGCTGGGCGTAACGGTGCCGGGTACGGGCATGGTCGGGTTGCCCATTGCTGCGGCGCTGGGCGCAATTGGCGGTAATGCGCACGCCGGACTGGAGGTGTTGAAAGATGCCACAGCCGATGCACTGGTCCGCGCCAAAGCCCTGCTTGAGGCAGGGCAAGTGCAGGTAAAACTGCAGGAGCCCTGCGATGAGGTCCTCTATTCCCGTGCCTGCGTTTATGCCGGGGATCTCTCGGCAATGGTGACCATCGCGGGCGGGCATACCCGGGTGGTGGAAGTGGTTTGCCAGGGGGAAACGCGCTTTACGCTGGATAAGCCCGTGACCGAGGTGGATGACGACCCGCTGGCGGTACTGTCACACGCTACGCTGTCGCAGATCCTGGAATTTGTCGAGCAGGTGCCGTTTGAGGCCATTCGCTTCATCCTGGAAGCAGGGCAACTGAATGATGCGCTCTCCCGCGAAGGGCTCAGCGGGAAGTGGGGGCTGCACATTGGCGCAACGCTTGAAAAGCAGCGCTCGCGCGGATGGCTGGCGCAGGATCTGGGTTCGGACATTGTTATTCGCACCAGCGCCGCCTCGGATGCCCGGATGGGGGGCGCAACGCTGCCGGCGATGAGCAATTCGGGCTCCGGTAACCAGGGGATCACCGCCACCATGCCCGTCGTTGTTGTGGCTGAGCACCTTCAGGCCGGTGACGAACGGCTGGCGCGGGCGCTGATGCTGTCGCATTTGTCGGCGATCTATATCCATTATCAGCTTCCACGCCTGTCCGCACTGTGTGCGGCGACAACGGCGGCGATGGGCGCTGCGGCGGGCATGGCGTGGCTGATGGGTGGCCGTTACCAGACCATCGCAATGGCGATCGGCAGTATGATCGGTGACGTCAGCGGGATGATCTGCGACGGGGCGTCAAACAGCTGCGCCATGAAGGTCTCCACCAGCGTCAGTAGCGCCTGGAAAGCGGTGATGATGGCGCTGGATGAGTCGGGCGTGACGGGCAACGAGGGGATTGTCGCGCACGATGTGGAGCAGTCGATCGCGAACCTGTGCGCCCTGGCGTGCCGCTCGATGCAGGCCACGGACCGGCAGATTATTGAGATCATGGCGAGTAAGGTGTAGCGAGTTCAGAGCTCTATCGGTTCCCTCTCCCTGTGGGAGAGGGTTAGGGTGAGGGCGTTCTTTAAACCGGCAAATCAATCAGCAGCGCGCGCAGCGGCGTATCCGCCACCAGGGTAATATTCGCTTCATCACGAATAAACGCGCCGTCGCCGCAGGTGAGCGCTTCTTTCTCTTCCGCGTGCGTCACCGCATGCACCGTACCGTGAATCGACTGCAGATAGGCGCGCGGGCCGTGAAGCTGGAAGCTTGCCTGCTCACCTTTCTTCAGCTCGATATGGTGCAGCCACACCTGCTGACGCAGCTGCAGGCTCTCTTTACTGCCATCAGGGGATGCAATCAGCTGTTGCTTATCGCCCGTTAAATCTAACTTCTGTACCAGCGGATTTTCCCGCTCAGGGCAGGCGTCGAGCCACAGCTGCATGCGGGTCAGCGTTTTGTCTTTGCTGAGGTTATGCTCGCTGTAGCTGATGCCCGGCTGCGTGGAAATTAACAGCGCTTCGCCAGCCTTTGCCTGGACATGATTGCCCTCGCTATCGCGGTATTCTGCCTCGCCTTCCAGGATCAGGTTCAGGATATCGACTTTCGGGTACGTACGCGGCTGGAAGGAGGCGCCCGGGGCGAGCACTTCCTGGTTCAACACGCGCAGTGAAGCGTAACCGAGGAGTTTAGGGTCAAAGTAGTGTCCAAAGGAAAAGGTGTAGCGGGCCTGCAGCCAACCGAAATCGGCTTGTCCGCACTGTTTAGCTGTTCTTGTCGTAATCATAAACTTGACCTCTCTTTACACTAAAACAATGGTAAAGGTATGGACGCTTCATTGTTAGCCAGATATTCTGCCTGGTATGTTCAAATTTCCTGAATGAGAACGAGATGGCTAAAGAGAGAGCATTGACGCTTGAGGCGCTTCGCGTCATGGACGCGATTGACCGGCGCGGCAGTTTTGCGGCGGCGGCCGATGAACTGGGGCGCGTTCCGTCTGCGCTGAGCTACACCATGCAGAAGCTGGAGGAAGAGCTGGACGTGGTGCTTTTTGACCGCTCCGGTCATCGAACAAAATTCACCAATGTCGGCCGAATGCTGCTGGAGCGCGGCCGCGTGCTGCTGGAAGCGGCTGATAAGCTGACGACCGACGCCGAAGCGCTGGCGCGCGGTTGGGAAACCCATCTGACGCTCGTGACCGAAGCGCTGGTGCCGACCGAAGCGCTGTTCCCGCTGGTGGACCGCCTGGCGGCGAAGGCCAATACGCAGCTGTCGATCATCACCGAGGTGCTGGCAGGGGCGTGGGAACGTCTGGAGACGGGCAGGGCAGATATTGTTATTGCGCCGGACATGCACTTCCGCTCATCGTCAGAAATCAACTCGCGCAAACTCTACAGTGTCATGAACGTCTACGTTGCCGCCCCCAACCATCCGATTCACCAGGAGCCGGAGCCGCTCTCTGAAGTGACGCGCGTGAAATATCGCGGCGTGGCGGTCGCGGATACCGCGCGCGAGCGTCCGGTGCTGACGGTGCAGCTGCTGGATAAACAGCCACGTCTGACGGTGACCTCACTGGAAGACAAACGGCAGGCGCTGCTGGCCGGTCTGGGCGTGGCGACGATGCCGTACCCGTTTGTGGAGAAAGATATTGCGGAAGGGCGGCTGCGGGTCGTGAGTCCGGAGTACACCAGCGAAGTGGATATCATTATGGCGTGGCGTCGCGACAGCATGGGCGAAGCCAAATCATGGTGCCTGCGCGAAATACCCAAACTCTTCGCCCACCAGAATAAATAAACGAGTAGGCCCGGTAAGCGTAAGCGCCACCGGGCGTTATTTTACGCGCCGATCTTAGGATCGGGACCAAAGCGGTTTTCACCTGGGGTGCCGCTCTGGCAGTTGAAGATAAGAATCACGATCCAGCCCACGATCGGGATCAACAGCAGCAATAGCCACCACGCTGAACGATCGGTGTCGTGCAGCCGACGGAACAATACCGCCCACGATGGCAGCAGGACTAACAGGCCATAAATGGTGGTCAGCACGCCTTCACCGCCAGCCCGCTCCCAGCCAAGAATTTTATCCACAATACCCAGCACCATGATGAGGATGAAGTTCACCAGAACGAACATCCAGTACTCTTTGCGGCGGGCGCGGCCACCAAATCCAATGTAGTTGCGCAGTACTTTTAAATACCAGTCCATTTTCCTTGCCTCATTAGTCAGTCAATCACTTGTTTTCTAAGCGATCGAGGTAAGAATAGATGGAGATTGTGAATTAAAAAAGGGCATCTGGTGATGCCCTTAATATTTATCCAAAACGGACGTCGCGCCCGTGCGGTTCATCCAGATCCTGCCACGGACCGATGGAGATAATACCCGTCGGGTTGATGGTCTTGTGGCTGCGGAAATAGTGGGTGCGAATATGGTCGAAGTCGACCGTCTCCGCGATGCCCGGCATCTGGTAGATGTCGCGCAGGAAACCATGCAGGTTCAGGTAGTCGCTGATGCGGTGCTTGTCGCACTTAAAGTGGGTGACATAGACCGGATCAAAGCGAACCAGCGTGGTCCACAGGCGAATGTCCGCTTCCGTCAGGCGATCGCCCGTCAGGTAGCGATGCTGGCCCAGGATCTGTTCCAGGCGTTCCAGCGATTCAAACACCTTTCCGACCGCTTCGTCATACGCTTCCTGGCTGGTGGCGAAACCGGCCTTATAGACACCGTTATTGACGTTGTCGTAAATCCAGCCGTTCAGCTCATCAATTTTCTCGCGCAGTTCCACCGGATAGTAATCTCCGGCACGGGCGCCGTGCGCGTCAAACGCGGTATTGAACATGCGGATGATTTCCGCAGACTCATTGCTGACAATCGTCTGGTTTTTCTTGTCCCACAGTACCGGCACGGTCACGCGCCCGGTGTAGTGCGGATCGGCGCGCAGATAGAGCTGGTACAGGAAATCGTGGTGATAAAGATCGTCGCCGGTCGCTGCAGGGAAATCACTGTCAAACGTCCAGCCATTTTCCAGCATCAGCGGGTTGACCACGGAAACCGGAATGAAGGATTCGAGACCTTTAAGCTTGCGCACGATCAGCGTGCGGTGGGCCCACGGGCAGGCGAGGGAAACATAAAGATGATAACGATCTTTCTCAGCCGCGAAGCCGCCTTCGCCGCTCGGGCCTGGTGCGCCGTCGGCGGTCAGCCAGTTACGGAAGGCCGAAACAGAGCGCTTAAAGCGACCTCCGGTGGATTTGGTGTCATACCAGACATCCTGCCAGACGCCGTCTACGAGTTGTCCCATTTTTTCTCCTCCGTCAGATAGCAAAAGCGAGGAGATGTCTCCTCGCTTTGTGTTTATTCAGTATAGCGTGCTTACCATTTCTTATTCAGAACGCGGTCGATGCTGTATGCGCCCGGGCCAGTGACGGCCAGCAGCAGGAAGCCACCCGCGATGGTTAGGTTTTTCATGAACATCAGTGAGTTCACGCCTTCCGCAAAGTTGCTGTGGAAGATGAACGCGGTCAGCAGGGTGAAGCCTGCGGTAAACAGCGCGGTGGTGCGGGTCAGGAAGCCGAACAGCACTGCCAGGCCGCCGCCGAACTCAAGAAGAATGGTCAGTGGCAACAGGAACCCCGGAACGCCCATGGCTTCCATATACTGCTGGGTACCCGCATAACCGGTGATTTTGCCCCAACCTGCCACGATGAACAGAATTGGCATCAGAATACGCGCGACCAGTACACCAACATCTTCTAATTTTTTCATTTTACTCTCCAGGAAACCACATCAGCGGCTGAACGTTATTTGTCTGCAATTCCGGGTAGATACCGCGTCGTTGCTGTCGATGGAGAGCATCATAAACGTGACGGTGGGCGATTGTTAGCAAGGAAAACTGTCAATCTTCTTCAAAGATATTGAGTAAGGGAGGGGGAGGATTTTGTCGGGTGGCGCTGCGCTTACCCGGCCTACGAGTGTAAGTAGGCCGGGTAAGGCGTAGCCGCCACCCGGCGAGAAGGCTAGCGTAATTGCTGCTGACGGATCGTGGCTTTCACCAGACGCCAGGCGCTCCAGGCACCAAAACCACGGCGCGCCCAGCGGATGAGCATATTTGGGTGACGAACCGTCCAGATAGCCATCACGCTGCTGCCGACCAGCGCCCATGAACGCAGGCTCAGGAAGGTGTTCCAGCCCCGGTCAAACCGTCGCGTCGCGTCAATCCAGTCGCGACGGCTGGCCGACAGATCCAGCCGTTGCTGCTGGATCTGGCTTAGCAGGTACGCTTTTCGCTTTTGACGTTCGGCTTTACCGCTCACGGCTTGTCATCCTCCAGCAGGGCGCGATCGTTAGCCAGCTCCTGACGCGTATGGCGCAGGAACGTGGACTTACGCGCTTTACGCAGCGTCCATATGCCGCCAATCAGCGCCGCGACCAGCAGAACGACGGTCGTGGCAATCATGGCGTTAAGACGATACTGCGGGTCAATGGCCCAGATGATTAACACCATCAGGCTCATCAGACCAAACGCGGCGAAGAGCATGGTCAGTCCAAGCATCAGCAGCATCTGGAAGAGGTTCGCTTTCTCCTCCTCCAGTTCGACCACTGCCAGCCGGACGCGCGTTTCGGCAATCCCGACCAGCGTCGTCAAAATACGCTGGCCGATGCCGAGGACGTTGTTAGCAGGCCCTTGTGCGTGACGAGGATCTTCCATATCAACGACGCGTCAGCAGGACACCCAGTACCACACCGACTGCGGCACCAATCCCGACACCCGTCCATGGATTATCACGCACGTATTCGTCCGCACGCGCGGCCGCTTCGCGGGTCTGTTTTGCCAGCGCATCGCCGGTTTCACCCAGGCGATAGCGGCTCTCTTTCAGCGCCTGCTCCGCCTTGCTGCGTAGCTTGCTGACCTCTTCTTTTGACTTGTCAGCAGAGGAGTTCAGCACCTCTTCCAGGGTATCGGCCAGGGATTTCAGTTCAGCGCGCAGATGTTCAGACGTCGTATCTTTTGACATGATTCTCTCCTGTTGAGATTTCCGTTAACTCAATAATCGCGAGCTTCCAGCGCTTTGAGGTCGTCCTGCGCTTCTTTCAACTTCTTCTCGCGCTTAGCAATTTTTTCCGCATCCCCTTTCTCTTTCGCTTCCTGCAGGTCGCGACGGCGCTCGGCTATCTCGTCCTTCTGTTCAGCGATTTTCTTCTGGTGGTCGGCACGCAGCTTGCTGTCTGAACAGTTCGCTTTCACTTCGCTCAGCGCTTTTTTAAGACCATCAACACGGTGCTGATTGTTATGCTTTTCGGCATAACCGATCTCACGCTGAATATCCTGTTCTTTCTCCTGACAGAGAGAATTTGCGAAGGATGCTGTGCTTAAAGAAAAAAGGGCCAGAGCCAGAGTCATGCGGAATTTCATTATCGAAACCTTCCATTGTGTTGCGGCGTAAGCCGCTATCCAAAGTTATGCGGAGTACAGTCGAGGGGTGCTCCGCGTACTTAAGCATAGTAAGTAAACGGGGGATTCACCAAAGTGAGTGAAAAGATTCGGAATCCTGGTAATTATCCAAACCGATGCGACGTATCGCGAATCAGCGACAGCCAGGCAGCAGGCTGGCTGTCATCTTCCTGCTGAGCGATGATATACCCGTGCGGCAGCGTACGGTCGAGAACCACTTTTGCGGCGGCACTTTGCGCACGGGAATCAAACTTGATCAGTAAAACATCGTCCTGCGGGGTGATGCTTTTAAAGCGGATCCCGTTCGCGTCCAGATGGTGCCAGACAGAAAAACCGTCAGGCACGCTGGCACCCTGGTTCACCGGGCGAATGGCCAGCGTGGATTCCTGGTGCGAAAGCGCGCTCCATGCCAGCAGCATGGCGCTGAGCACCACCAGTGTTATCACGGCGCAGGCAAAACGGCGCAGGGCGAGCGGTGAGATAGCCATCGTTAGCCTCTGGCTCCGTATTTCTTTTTCCACAGGACGACCAGCGAGCCGATCAGACCGAAGACCAGCAGCACCACAGGCAGCAGCATCAGGCAGGACATCAGCTGGTCTTCATATTTCATAAAGACTGGCGTTTTCCCCAACGCATAGCCGAGCGTCGTCAGAATCAGTACCCACAGCAGGCCGCTCATCCAGTTAAAGAACTGGAAGCGCGCGCTGCTCAGCCCCGACAGACCGGCAATGGTCGGCAACAGGGTGCGTACAAAGGCGATAAAGCGGCCAATCAGCAGCGCAGAAAGCCCGTGCTTATGGAAAAGGTGGTGCGCCCGCTGGTGATAATGTGCAGGCAGGTGCGAGAGCCAGTTCTGGACGATCCGGGTATTGCCCAGCCATCTTCCCTGGATGTAGCTGACCCAGCAGCCGAGACTCGCGGCGACGGTCAGTAACAAAATAGTTTGCGGGAATGCCATCGCCCCTTTGGCGCACAGCACGCCGACAAGCACCAGTAAACTGTCACCGGGCAGGAAAGCAGCAGGCAGCAAGCCGTTCTCAAGGAACAGGATCATAAACAAGACGAAATAGAGCATGCCAATCATGGAAGGGTTGGCCAGCGTTTCAAAATCCTGCGCCCAGAGGGCATGCAGTAGTTGGGTCAAAAGTTCCATTCAGTGTTCCTGGAAATCGGTTAACGTCATGCCTGTTATCCGGGACAAACAGCACGGCGACATGGTTGTGATTTCATTATGGTCGCTCGCGGACACATTGCGGTGTGGCCAACACTGTTCCCTGTTAATTGGCTGGTTAGCAAGCACTAACTTACAAAATAACGAAGTGAATCCAATTGTAACAAAGCCCAACGTTCTGCGTCACAGAATTTGCAGGCGTGAGTTGATTTTGGCGTAAGCCCAGAAAGTGAGCGAGGGGATTTACAAAGGCTGACACTATATATGTTTTGCTTACCCACGTTCGCCGGAAGGCGCAGCGAAGCGCCTGCCAGCGGGAAGGTCATCTATTTTGCGGCACTGGGGACCGTATCGAGATGAACAACGGGATTATCGGCGAAAAGATAGCGGTCAGCGTTAAATTCGAAGTCGTCGCTGGTTTCATTGAACAGCATCTGCTTAGTGTTTTCCAGGTGCTGCCACATCGCCAGCTTAGCGGCGTGCGGATCTTTACGAATCAGCGCTTTAAGGATTTGATCGTGATCGTCACACCAGTTGTCGACGGTACGGGAATCGATATGGTCGTGCAGTTTTTTCCAGTACGGGTTGTGAACGCGCTGAGTCCACATTTTCTCAACGATTGCCGCCAGCGCCGTATTCTGGGTTGCCAGGGCGACCTGAACGTGGAACTGCAGATCCCACTCTGAATCGCGGAAACATTTTTCCTTGCGGGCATTCTCCTGGATTTCCATCAGCTTCATGATGTCCTGCTTGGTCACCTGCGTCGCCGCAAATTCGGCAATGTTGCTTTCAATCAGCTGGCGAGCCTGGAGCAGCTCAAACGGACCGTAGCTGGCGAATTCCAGACTTTCGTCCGCGACGGGAGAGTGTTTCGGCAGATTGGAAATGACGTGAATGCCGGAGCCTTTGCGTACCTCAACGTAGCCTTCGACTTCCAGCATGATGATCGCTTCGCGCACCACGGTGCGGCTGACGCTTTTTTCATCCGCGATAAAGCGCTCGGCGGGCAGTTTATCACCGACAAGATAGACACCCTGCTCGATGCGATCTTTCAGCTCCGCAGCAAGTTGTTGATATAAACGACGTGGTTCGGTGATTTCCATATGCGCTCCAGGCAGGGTACGGCAGATGATTTGTTATACCACTTTTGCGTGCCACTCTCCAGATTTTGCCATTAAAAAAGCCGCTACTGAGTGGCCTTTAAATGCCCGGCGGCGCTTCGCTTGCACGGGCCTACGGGTTTTGTAGGCCGGGTAAGCGTAGCGCCACCCGGCACAGCAAGGCTAACTCTGCGTGGCCGGTTTCCCGAGGGACTCTTTTGCCAGCTCCTCTGCCGATTTGCTTTTCAGCACCGTCCAGATCACCACCGCGCCCAGCAGGTCGAAGACCGCCAGTACCGCAAACAGCGGGCTGAAGCCGATGGTATCCGCCAGCGCGCCGACGACCAGCGCGAACATCGTACTCGCGGTCCAGGCGGCCATCCCGGTCAGGCCGTTGGCGGTGGCCACTTCGTTGCGACCGAAGACGTCAGACGAGAGCGTAATCAGCGCGCCGGACAGGGACTGGTGCGCAAAACCACCGATGCACAGCAGGGCGATGGCCACGTACGGGCTGGTGAACAGGCCGATCATGCCCGGGCCAATCATCAGCAGTGCGCCCATGGTGACCACCATTTTACGGGAAACGATCAGGTTCACGCCAAACCAGCGCTGGAACAGCGGTGGCAGGTAGCCGCCCACGATACAGCCCAGGTCAGCGAACAGCATCGGCATCCAGGCGAACATCGCGATCTCTTTCAGGTTAAAGCCGTAGACTTTAAACATGAACAGTGGGATCCACGCGTTGAAGGTCCCCCAGGCCGGTTCCGCCAGGAAACGCGGCAGGGCGATACCCCAGAACTGACGGGTGCCCAGGATCTGCCAGACGGTCATTTTTTTGCCGTTGTTGGTCTGATGCTGCGCTTCCTGACCACCAATGATGTACTCGCGTTCTTCTTCGGAGAGTTTTTTCTGATCGCGCGGGTGCTTATAGAAAACCAGCCACGCGATTGCCCAGGCGAAGCTCAGCACGCCGGAAATGATGAAAGCCATCTGCCAGCTGTGCATCACGATAGCCCACACCACCAGCGGCGGCGCAATCATCGCCCCGATGGACGAACCCACGTTGAAGTAGCCGACAGCAATAGAGCGCTCTTTTGCCGGGAACCACTCGGAACTGGCCTTCAGTCCTGCCGGGATCATCGCGGCTTCTGCCGCACCGACCGCACCGCGCGCCAGCGCCAGGCCGCCCCAGCTGCCCGCCAGCGCGGTGGCTCCGCAGAACACCGCCCAGGCGATGGCGAAGAAGGCATAGCCGATTTTGGTACCGAGGATATCCAGCACGTAGCCTGCAACAGGCTGCATGATGGTGTACGCCGCGGAATAGGCAGCAATGATGTAGGAGTATTGCTGCGTGGAGATATGCAGCTCTTCCATTAACGTCGGCGCTGCGGCTGCGACGGTGTTACGCGTCAGGTAGCCCAGCACGGTGCCTAACGTCACCAGTGCGATCATGTACCAACGTAACCCTTTAATTTTACGCATGTAAAACCTCATCGTTATAGTATTGCCGTGCCGGGACACGGTAACCGCTCGACCGTTGCCGGGAGCCGTTCAGTAACGGGAGGGGCGTAACCGGGAAATGTCCCGGAACGGCCCGAACCTTGCCAAAAGTCATCTGCATAAGTCGGTTTCCGTACCGTTAAATCTGGTGTAACTGACACCAGGAATGCATTCCGTCGGCTTATAGTTTGCGACGGCGAAAAGATAACTTGTCATACAGCTTTAAAAGGTGAGTGACATCACAAATGTATGATTCTTTGTGGGGACATTATTCGTGTCGCTTCAAGCCAGTACTGGCGCGGCTTGTAGAAGGATTTACCCCAATTTGGATAATGTATTTGTCTGCGTTTATTGATCTCACTCACGAAAAAAACGTCGGATGGTGGAAATTGGTGTGATAACTTTGCAGCATATGAACATACGCTTTCTGACGCTCCCGTAATGAGGAAGACGATAATGACGCCGTTTATGACCGACGATTTTCTGTTAGATACCGAATTTGCTCGCCGCCTGTACCACGACTATGCAAAAGATCAGCCGATTTTCGACTACCACTGCCATTTGCCGCCGCAGCAGGTTGCCGAAAATTACCGTTTCAAAAACCTGTATGACATCTGGCTGAAGGGTGACCATTACAAATGGCGTGCGATGCGCACCAACGGCGTGGCTGAGCGCCTGTGCACCGGCGATGCGACCGATCGCGAGAAGTTTGACGCCTGGGCGGCGACCGTCCCGCACACCATCGGTAACCCGCTCTATCACTGGACGCACCTTGAGCTGCGTCGCCCGTTTGGCATCACCGGCAAACTGCTCTCTCCAACGACCGCCGATGAAATCTGGGACCAGTGCAATGCGCTCCTGGCGCAGGAGAACTTCTCCGCGCGCGGCATCATGAAGCAGATGAACGTGAAGATGGTGGGCACCACCGACGACCCGATCGACTCCCTGGAGCATCATGCCGTTGTCGCCAAAGACACCTCTTTTGATATCAAAGTGCTGCCAAGCTGGCGCCCGGACAAAGCCTTCAACATTGAGCAGGCCACGTTCAACGACTACATGGCGAAGCTGGCGGAAGTGTCCGATACCGACATCCGTCGTTTCGCCGATCTGCAAACCGCGCTGACCAAACGTCTGGATCACTTCGCGGCCCACGGCTGTAAAGTCTCTGACCACGCGCTGGACGTGGTGCTGTTTGCGGAATCAAACGAGGCCGAGCTGGACGGTATTCTGGCGCGTCGCCTCTCCGGTGAATCGCTTAGCGAGCACGAAGTGGCGCAGTTCAAAACGGCGGTACTGGTGTTCCTCGGTGCCGAATACGCGCGTCGCGGCTGGGTACAGCAGTACCACATCGGTGCGCTGCGCAATAACAACCAGCGCCAGTTTAAACTGCTGGGTGCGGACGTGGGCTTTGACTCCATCAACGACCGTCCGCTGGCGGAAGAGCTGTCAAAACTGCTGAGCAAACAGAACGAACAAAACCTGCTGCCGAAAACCATTCTCTACTGCCTGAACCCGCGCGATAACGAAGTGCTGGGCACGATGATCGGCAACTTCCAGGGCGAAGGGATGCCGGGCAAGATGCAGTTCGGCTCCGGCTGGTGGTTCAACGATCAGAAAGACGGCATGGAGCGTCAGATGACGCAGCTGGCGCAGCTTGGCCTGCTGAGCCGCTTTGTCGGCATGCTGACCGACAGCCGCAGCTTCCTGTCCTATACCCGTCATGAATACTTCCGCCGCATTCTGTGCCAGATGATTGGCCGCTGGGTGCACGCAGGCGAAGCGCCGGCGGATATCCAGCTGCTGGGCGACATGGTGAAAAACATCTGCTTTAACAATGCGCGTGACTACTTCGCCATTGAACTGAACTAGGGCCGTTTGAGGTTGATATGCAATACATCAAAATCCATTCGCTGGATAACGTGGCCGTCGCGCTGGCAGATTTAACCGAAGGCACGGAAGTCACCTTCGACAACCAGTCGGTGACGTTACGCCAGTCCGTTGGACGTGGACACAAGTTTGCCCTGATCCCCATTGCCAAAGGGGAAAACGTGGTGAAGTACGGTCTGCCCATCGGTCATGCGCTGGCGGATATCGCGCCGGGTGAATACATCCATTCCCACAACGCCCGCACAAATCTGAGCGATCTGGACGAGTACAGCTATCAACCTGATTTACCTGCGGCACAAGAGCAGTCGGCGGATCGTGAGGTGCAGATCTACCGCCGCGCAAACGGCGACGTGGGGATCCGCAACGAGCTGTGGATCCTCCCGACCGTCGGCTGCGTGAACGGGATTGCGCGTCAGATCCAGACGCGCTTCCTGAAAGAGACCAACGATGCCGAAGGCACTGACGGCGTGCATCTGTTCAGCCACACCTACGGCTGCTCCCAGCTGGGTGACGACCACATCAATACCCGAACCATGCTGCAAAACATGGTGCGCCACCCGAACGCGGGCGCGGTGCTGGTGATTGGCCTGGGCTGCGAGAACAATCAGGTGGACGCCTTCCGCGACACGCTGGGCGAGTTCGATCCTGAGCGCGTGCATTTTATGGTGTGCCAGCATCAGGATGACGAAGTGGAAGCGGGCGTTGAACAGCTTCACCAGCTTTATGAGGTGATGCGCCACGACAGGCGCGAGCCGGGCAAGCTGAGCGAGCTGAAGTTTGGGCTGGAGTGCGGCGGGTCTGATGGCCTTTCCGGTATTACTGCCAATCCGATGCTGGGCCGCTTCTCGGATTACGTGATTGCCAACGGCGGCACGACGGTGTTGACCGAAGTGCCGGAGATGTTCGGTGCGGAACGTATTCTGATGAGCCACTGCCGCGACGAAGAGACGTTTGAGAAGACCGTCACCATGGTGAACGACTTCAAGCAGTACTTCATTGCCCACAATCAGCCCATTTACGAGAACCCGTCGCCGGGTAACAAAGCGGGGGGGATCACCACGCTGGAAGAGAAATCCCTCGGCTGCACCCAGAAAGCAGGCGCGAGCCAGGTGGTTGACGTTCTGCGCTACGGCGAGCGCCTGAAAACGCACGGTCTGAACCTGCTGAGCGCGCCCGGTAACGATGCGGTCGCCACCAGCGCGCTGGCGGGAGCCGGCTGCCATATGGTGCTGTTCAGCACCGGTCGCGGCACGCCGTACGGCGGTTTTGTGCCGACGGTGAAAATCGCCACCAACAGCGAGCTGGCGGCGAAGAAAAAACACTGGATTGACTTTGATGCCGGGCAGCTTATCCACGGCAAGGCGATGCCGCAGCTGCTGACGGAATTCGTGGACGCGATTGTGGAAATTGCCAGCGGCAAGCAGACCTGCAACGAGAAGAACGATTTCCGCGAGCTGGCAATCTTTAAGAGCGGTGTGACGCTGTAAGTACTTTGTCGGGTGGCGCTAGCGCTTACCCGACCTACTAAACCCTGTAGGCCCGGTAAGGCGTAGCCGCCACCGGGCTTTTCTTTTTAACTGCGGAGGGCGTTCTTCGCTAAACGCGCGTCTTCCGCCTGACAGGCCGCCGCGGTAAACAGCACGTCGGTAGAGGAGTTCAGCGCGGTTTCGCAGGAGTCCTGCAGCACGCCGATGATAAAGCCGACGGCGACAACCTGCATGGCAATCTCGTTCGGGATACCGAACATATTACACGCCAGCGGGATCAGCAGCAGCGAACCGCCCGCCACACCGGATGCGCCGCAGGCGCACAGCGATGCCACTACGCTCAGCAGCAGCGCGGTTGGCAGATCCACCGGAATACCCAGCGTATGCACCGCCGCCAGGGTCAGTACAGTGATCGTAATCGCCGCACCCGCCATGTTCACGGTCGCACCCAGTGGGATCGACACGGAATAGGTATCGCGATCCAGGTTCAGCTTCTCCGCCAGCGCCATGTTCACCGGTATGTTCGCCGCAGAGCTGCGGGTGAAGAAGGCATACACGCCGCTCTCGCGCAGGCAGGTCAGCACCAGCGGATACGGGTTGCGGCGGATCTGCCAGAACACCAGCAGCGGGTTGATCACCAGCGCCACCAGCAGCATACAGCCGACCAGCACAACCAGCAGTTGCGCGTAGCCCCACAGCGCGTCAAAACCGGTGGTTGCCAGCGTGGAGGAGACCAGGCCGAAAATACCGATTGGCGCAAAGCGAATCACCAGCTTCACCATAAAGGTGACAGCGTTGGACAAATCGTTGACCAGGTTTTTCGTGGTTTCGTTGCCGTGACGCAGCGCGAAGCCCAGACCAATCGCCCAGACCAGGATGCCAATGTAGTTTCCGCTCATCAGCGCGGTGATGGGGTTAGAGACCATGCTCATCAGCAGACCGCGAAGGACTTCCACAATCCCGGACGGCGGCGTGATATCACCGGCCGCGCTGGTCAGGTGCAGCGTGGACGGGAACAGGAAGCTAAACACCACGGCCGTTAAGGCTGCAGAGAAGGTTCCCAGAAGATACAGGAACAGAATAGGGCGAATGTTGGTTTTTTGTCCGTGCTGGTGGTTGGCAATCGATGCCATGACCAGCATCAGAACCAGTACCGGCGCGACGGCTTTCAGGGCGCCCACAAACAGCGTCCCGAGCAGCCCCGTGGCCTCCGCAGCAGGTTTTGACACCATGGCCAGCAGAATACCCAGCACCAGTCCTACCAGAATTTGTTTAACCAGACTTCCCTGCGCCAGGCGCGCAAAAAGACCCGTCGATTGTGTGCTCATACATTATTCCTGAGTGAAATTGCGTTCCATTCCGAATGTGCTCTTAGTCACATTTATGTCCGGATGTAAGTAAATGTTTGCCTGGTCGAGTATAGGGAATGCGCGAAAGGAGGGAAGCGTAAAATGCTGGATTTTACGTGTTGCGTCATGTTTTTTAACTATTGATTAACGAAAGTGCCGGGTGGCGCTGCGCTTACCCGGCCTACGGGGTGACGTTGTAGGCCCGGTAAGCGCAGCGCCACCGGGCAAAACGCATTAAGCCTGCTGCTTCTTATCGTGCTGGCGGTTAACCCAGGTATTGATAATCAGCGTCACGATCAGAATGCCAAACACCACGCCGAGCGAAATGGCGATCGGGATATGGTAGAAATCGACGATCAGCATCTTGATACCGATAAACACCAGGATCACCGACAGGCCGTACTTCAGCATGGAGAAGCGCTCCGCCGCGCCCGCCAGCAGGAAGTACATCGCGCGCAGGCCGAGGATGGCGAACAGGTTAGAGGTCAGGACGATGAACGGGTCGGTGGTCACCGCGAAAATGGCCGGAATGCTGTCCACGGCGAAAATCACGTCGCTCAGCTCAACCAGAATCAGCACCAGCAGCAGCGGGGTGGCAAACAGCAGGCCGTTCTTGCGCACGAAGAAGTGCTCGCTCTCGATCTTGTCGGTCATGCGCAGATGGCCGCGGATCCACTTCACCAGCGGGCGATCGCCAATCGCGGAGCCGTCCTCTTTCGCCAGCGCCATTTTGACCCCGGTGAACAGCAGGAACGCGCCGAAGACGTACAGCAGCCACTCGAACTGGGTAATCAGCCAGCTGCCAGCGAAGATCATGATGGTACGCAGGATAATTGCGCCCAGCACGCCGTACACCAGCACGCGACGCTGCAGAGCCGCAGGCACGGCGAAGTAGCTGAACAGCATCAGCCAGACGAAGACGTTATCAACCGCCAGGGCTTTTTCAATCAGATAGCCGGTGAGGAAGGCGAGCGCCTGAGGATCGGCCACCGCGCGGCCTTCGGTCGAGGCCAGATACCACCAGAAGGCGGCGCAGAAGAGCAGGGAGAGAGTAACCCAGACCAGCGACCAGGCGGCGGCCTGTTTCATGGTCATGCCGTGCGCGCCGCGACGGCCCTGCAAAAAGAGGTCGATCGCCAGCATGATGAGCACGACAACCGCGAATCCGCCCCACAACATTGGAGTGCCGACAGAATGCATACTATTTTCCTTACACATAAAAAACAAAAACGGCCATGGTCAGAAGACGATAGCCGTTAGCTTTTTATGCATAGACCTCGCCTTCCGGCAAGGTCTCACTTACAACCACGAGGGTTGCCCGGCGACCGGATGCGGTATTGTACGCATCGTAATGACGATCCACCGACGAAGAAGTTACTCCCCTTTGCAGGTAACAAAATATGTCAGACCATCGGTTTCGTCAATGATCTGCGCCGTTTCATTACACAGCTTTACGCGATAACTTCCGCGCTCACGCCGTCTGCCGGGAACACCACGCCGGTCTGACGGCGGATCTCCGTTTGCAGCTTCGCCGTGGTGCGGCTCACCGCAAGGCCTGGGTGATTCACTTCGTTGTCTTCCACCAGACGGGCGAAGACCTCTGCCTCATAAAGCATAGTGTTAATATGCTGAGGCTGCGTCAGCTCCTGCGCTTTGCCGCCGCGCGGGACAAAGCTCACCTTCTGGCACTCGGAGATCTTCTCGATAACCAGCGAGCCCGCTTCGCCCTGAATTTCGCTCGGCAGGACAGAATCGCTCACCTTGGAGTGCTGCAGCGTCACGCTGAAATCACCGTAATCCAGCACCGCGACACCGTGCGCATCCACGCCGCTCTCCAGCAGGCTGGCGGTGGCCGTGACGCCGTGCGGCTCGCCCCACAGGGCCACGGCAGAGGCCAGGCAGTAGAAACCGATATCCATAATCGAGCCGTTCGAGAAGGCCGGGTTAAAGGTGTTCGGGTTCTCGCCGTCGAGATAGCGCTGGTAGCGCGACGAGTACTGGCAGTAGTTGATAAACGCTTTGCGCACTTTGCCCACCTTCGGCAGGGACTGCTGCAGCAGCAGGAAGTTCGGCAGGCTGGCGGTTTTGAACGCTTCGAACAGCACCACCTGGTTTTCGCGGGCAAGCGCGATGGCGGCTTCCACTTCTTCGATGTTCGACGCCAGCGGCTTTTCGCAAATCACATGCTTTTTATGGCTGAGGAACAGCTTCGTTTGCGGGAAGTGCAGGGCGTTCGGGCTGGCGATATAGACCGCGTCAATGGCGTCGCTTTGCGCCATGTCATCAAGCGAGGTGAAGAGATGCTCGACCAGGTAATCGTTGGCAAAACTCTGCGCCTGCTCAAGGCTGCGGGAATAGACTGCGGTAAGTTTCAGTTTGCCGGTTTCGTGGGCGGCGTCGACGAACTGGCGCGTGATCCAGTTCGTTCCAATGACTGCGAAACGTATCATAAACGTTTACGTACTCCGTAGCGGGGAACCTTTAGCCACTGTAGCACGTCATCATGACAATTCGCGTGCGCTATTCCGCATTACCTTTTAACGATAAATGCGTAAGCCACAGCCGGGTATCAAACTCCAGCTGGTGGTACTGCGGCTCCATATGGCAGCACAGAGAATAGAACGCTTTGTCGTGCTCTTTCTCTTTCAGGTGTGCGAGTTCGTGCACCACAATCATCCGCAGAAAGGCTTCCGGCGCGTTGCGAAAAACCGTCGCGACGCGGATCTCCGCCTTGGCCTTCAGCTTGCCGCCCTGCACGCGGGAGACGGCGGTGTGCAGGCCGAGCGCGTTTTTCAGCACGTGGATCTTGTTGTCGTACATCACCTTGTTGATCGGCGGCGCGCTCTTCAAATACCGGTTTTTCAGATCCTGCGTATACTGCCAGAGGGCTTTATCGGTCGCGAAATCGTGGGTGCCGGGGTAGCGTTTTTCCAGCACCGCGCCGAGCTTTTGCTCGGCAATCAGGCTGCGAACCTGAGAAAGTAAATGCTCCGGGTAGCCCTGGAGATAAGTAAGTTGGTTCATCAACGCCCCAAATCGACAATAAAACGGGTATACTCACGCACCCTTTTCAGGGATACGCCAAATTTTACCATTCAGGAGGGCCGATGAGCCACTTAGACAACGGTTTCCGTTCACTCAACCTTAAACGTTTCCCGGAGACGGACGACGTTAACCCGCTTCAGGCGTGGGAAGCGGCGGATGAATATCTGCTGCAGCAGTTGGATGAGACTGAAATCCGCGGCCCGGTTTTGATCCTGAATGACGCCTTCGGCGCGCTGGGCTGCGCGCTGGCGGAGCACACGCCGTACAGCATCGGCGATTCCTACTTAAGCGAGCTGGCGACGCGTGAAAACCTGCGCCATAACGACATCGACGAATCCAGCGTGAAGTTCCTCGACAGCACCGCGGACTACCCACAGGCGCCGGGCGTGGTGCTCATCAAAGTGCCAAAAACCATGGCGCTGCTGGAGCAACAGCTGCGCGCGCTGCGTAAGGTCGTCACGCCAGAAACCCGCATCATCGCGGGTGCCAAAGCGCGTGATATTCACACTTCGACGCTGGAGCTGTTTGAGAAGGTCCTTGGCCCAACCACCACGACGCTGGCCTGGAAAAAAGCGCGCCTGATCAACTGTACGTTCGCCGCACCCGAGCTGGCCGACGCGCCGGACACGCTGAGCTGGAAACTGGAAGGGACCGACTGGACCATCCACAACCATGCGAACGTCTTCTCCCGTACCGGTCTGGATATCGGGGCGCGTTTCTTTATGGAACACCTGCCGGAAAATCTGGAAGGGGAAATTGTCGATCTGGGCTGCGGCAACGGCGTAATTGGCCTGACGCTGCTGGCGAAGAACCCGGAGGCCAGCGTGGTGTTCAGCGACGAATCGCCGATGGCGGTGGCCTCCAGCCGTCTGAACGTGGAAACCAATATGCCGGACGCGCTGGACCGCTGCGAGTTTATGATCAACAACGCGCTGTCGGGGGTAGAGCCTTTCCGCTTCAACGCCGTGTTCTGTAACCCGCCGTTCCACCAGAAGCACGCCCTGACGGATAACGTCGCCTGGGAGATGTTCCACCACGCGCGCCGCTGCCTGAAGATTAACGGCGAGCTGTACATCGTGGCGAACCGCCACCTGGACTACTTCCACAAGCTGAAGAAGATTTTCGGTAACTGCGTGACCATTGCGACGAACAATAAGTTTGTGGTGCTGAAGTCGGTGAAGCTGGGACGTCGTCGTTAAGATGGTTTTGCCCGGTGGCGCTTCGCTTACCGGGCCTACAATGGCCTCGAACCCGTAGGCCGGGCAAGCGAAGCGCCGCCCGGCAATGCCCTAGATCACCAGAGCTAACTTCGTCCCCTGCGCAATCGCGCGCCGCGCATCCAGCTCCATCGCCACGTCGCACCCGCCAATCAGATGCACCGTTTTACCGGCCTCGCGCAGCGGATCCGCCAGATCCCGCTTCGGCTCCTGCCCGGCACACAAAATCACCTGATCCACGCGCAGCAGCTGCGGCTCGCCGCCGATCGTGACGTGCAGCCCGTCGTCGTCGATCTTCTGGTAGCTCACCGCCGGGATCATCTTCACCCCGCGCGAGAGCAGGGTGGCGCGGTGGATCCAGCCGGTGGTTTTCCCCAGCCCTTCGCCCGGTTTGCTGGCTTTACGCTGCAGCATCACGATCTGGCGCGGGCTTTTCGGCAGCTGTGGCCCTTCGGGTCGCAGGCCGCCGGACTGGCTGAGGCTGGTGTCGATACCCCATTCCACGCAGAATTCGGCAATGTTCTGGCTGGTGGCTTCGCCCGGTTGGCTTAAATACATCGCGGTGTCAAAACCGATCCCGCCGCAGCCGATAATCGCCACCTTCTCGCCAACCGGCGCTTTGTCACGCAGCACGTCGAGATAGCTCAGCACTTTTGGATGATCGATACCCTCGATCGCAGGCGTGCGCGGTACGATCCCGCTCGCCAGGATCACCTCATCAAAATCAGACAGATCCGCCGCGTGGACAAACTGGTTAAGCCGCAGCTCGACGCCCGTCAGCTCGATCATCCGGCGGTAGTAGCGCAGCGTTTCGTAGAACTCCTCTTTGCCGGGGATCTGTTTGGCGATATTAAACTGCCCGCCAATCTCTCCCAACGCATCAAACAGCGTCACGCCGTGCCCGCGCGAGGCGGCATTGACCGCAAACGCCAGGCCTGCCGGGCCAGCACCCACGACGGCCAGGCGTTTTTTATTGACCGCCGGAACGCTCGGCATTTTGGTTTCATGGCAGGCGCGGGGGTTAACCAGGCAGGAGGTGACCTTCCCGACGAAGATCTGATCCAGACAGGCCTGATTACAGCCGATGCAGGTATTGATCTCATCCGCACGGCCGCTTTGCGCTTTGGACAGCAGCTCGGCATCGGCCAGGAACGGGCGCGCCATCGAGACCATGTCGGCATCGCCGCGCGAAATCACATCGTCCGCCACCTGCGGATCGTTAATGCGGTTGGTGGTGACCAGCGGAACGGAGACTTTTCCTTTCAGCCTGCGCGTTACCCAGCTGAACGCCGCGCGCGGCACCGGCGTGGCGATGGTCGGGATGCGCGCCTCGTGCCAGCCGATGCCGGTGTTGATAATCGTGGCGCCCGCGGCTTCTATCGCCTGCGCCAGCTGCACGGTTTCGTCAAACGTGCCGCCGCCCTCCACCAGGTCGAGCATCGACAGGCGGAAGATGATGATAAAGTCCGCACCCGCACGTTCACGTACCGCGCGCACCACCTCCACGGCAAAGCGCATCCGGCGGGCATAGTCGCCGCCCCATTCGTCGTCGCGCTGGTTGGTGCGGGCGGCGAGGAACTCGTTAATCAGGTAGCCTTCGGAGCCCATCACCTCAACGCCGTCATAGCCCGCTTCACGCGCCAGCGCGGCGCAGCGGGCGAAGTCGTCAATCAGCGCCAGGATCTCGTCGTGGCTCAGAGCATGCGGAGTGAAGCGGTTAATCGGCGCCTGAATGGCCGATGGCGCAACCAGATTCGGCTGATAGCTGTAGCGTCCAGTGTGCAGAATTTGCAGGGCGATTTTACCGCCCTCGTTGTGTACCGCGTCGGTCACAATGCGGTGATGCGGCAGCTGTGCTGCATCGTTCAGCACCGCACCGCCCTCCATGCCGACGCCGGAAGGGGAAGGGGCCACGCCGCCGGTGACAATCAGCGCCACCCCGTGGCGCGCGCGCTCGGCATAGAAAGCCGCCAGACGCTCGGCCCCGTCCGGATGTTCCTCGAGCCCGGTGTGCATCGAGCCCATCAACACGCGGTTTTTGAGTGTGGTGAACCCCAGATCGAGAGGGGCGAATAACGACGGGTAGCGGCTCATAGTCTCTTCCAGTGTAAAATTATTGTTATGTGGTCGGATGAGTTACTAATTTAGCCAGCGGCAGCGGAAAGGTAAAAGCGGGATCGAATGATTGTGATAGATCTCAAAGAACTTCCCCGGTGGCGCTGCGCTTACCGGGTATACAAATCCCCAGGACAGATAAGCGTAGCGCCATCCGGCGTTATTTACGGCGCCGCTGCCCGCACCAGCCCCGGCGCCTGCCACATCGACGTGGTCAGTCCGCTGTCCACCAGCCCGAGCTGGTCCGCGTATACCGCCTGCCATTTCTGCATCATGCCGTCGTACAGCTCGCGGTGCGCCGGGTTTGGCGTGAACTCGCGGCTCCATTTCACCAGCCGCTCGCCCGTTGAGGCCATATCGGCAAACAGCCCCGCGCCCGTACCCGCGGCAATCGCGCAGCCCAGCGCCGTGGCTTCTTTCACTTCCGGCACGCGCACCGGCAGGCCCGTGACGTCGCTTAAGATCTGGCTCCACAGGGCACCTTTTGACCCGCCGCCCGCAAACACCAGGCTCTCAAACGTCACGCCGGAAAAGCGTGAAATCTGCGCCAGGTTGCAGGCCGAAACAATCGCCGCGTTCTCCTCCAGGGCGCGGAACAGCGTCGCTTTATTGCATTTTTCCGGGTCGATGGAGAGGTTAATAAACGACGGCGCGGCGTGGTACCACTGCTTGAAATGCATTGCGTCGGAGAAGATTGGCATTACCCCGTGGGAGCCCGCCGGCACCCGGCTGGCCATCTCTTCCAGCAGGGAATAGGTGTCCATCCCCATCCGCTCGGCAATCAGCTTTTCCTCCGCGCAGAAGGCGTCGCGGAACCAGCGCATGGTCAGCCCGGTAAAGAAGCTGATCGACTCCGCCTGCACCATGCCGGGGATGACGTGCGGATTCACGCGGATGTTCATGTCGGGGTCGGTGCGTACCTGCGGCAGATTGACCACCTGCTGCCAGAAGGTGCCGCCCAGCACCGCCGTTTGTCCGGCGCGGACCACGCCCAGCCCCAGACAGCCCAGCTGCACGTCGCCGCCGCCCATCACCACCGGCGTGCCTTCGCGCAGACCGCTCTGCTGCGCGGCCTCCCGGGTTATAGCACCCAGTACGGTGCCGGTCTCTTTCACCGGGGAGAGGATATCGGCGCGCAGCCCGGCCATGTCGAGCAGCGCCGGACGCCAGTCGCGGGAGAAGAGATCCAGCATGCCGGTGGTGCCCGCGTTCGACGGGTCGACCGCCAGCTCGCCGGAGAGCTTCGCCGCCAGCCAGTCGCTGATCATGGTGATAGTCGCGGCCCTGCGGTAAATATCCGGACGGTGGTGCGCCAGCCACAGCAGGCGCGGCATGGCGCTCAGCGCCAGCGTCTGGCCGGAGACGTCATACACTTCGGATTCAAAACGGTTGTCGTGGATCTCTTTGAGTTCGGCCACCTCGCGGCTGGCGCGGGCGTCGACGTTGGCGCAGGCCCAGATGGCCTCGCCGCTGCGGTCGTACAGCACGATCCCTTCGCGCATCGAACAGCAGGCGACGGACTGAATATCTGCCGCGCTCAGGCGCGCACGCTCCAGCGCCTGATGAATGCACCGGCAGGCCAGCTGCCAGTTGGTGTCGAGGTCGAACTCCATCGAGCCCGGCACGTTCTCCACGCTCAGGTGCTTCCACTCGGCCTGGCCGACGGCAATCTGGTTGCCCTGCAAATCGAAAATCACGGCGCGAACGCTGCCGGTCCCTGCATCTAACGCTAAAAGGTAACTCATGAGCTTGCCTCGCTGTTAGCGCAGGGCGGGCTCTTATTTGGCCAGAGCCAGCACCGCGCGGGCTGTCGTCTCTTCCGTCACCAGGCCATTGATACGGCGACCCTTCAGTGCGGCATAAATCGCATCGGCTTTCTCTTCCCCGCCGGCCACGCCAACGATGGTGGGCAGCTGCGCCAGCTCATCAAGCGAGACGCCGAGTAATTCTTTGTGGATCTCCAGCTCCTCAACGCACTCCCCTTCGGCATTGAGGAAATAGCCGAGAATGTCGCCGACCGCGCCTTTGCGGGCGTACATCAGCTGTTCACCTTCGCTGATATAGCCGGAGCGCAGGATCGTGGCGTCACGGCGCTGGTTTACTGAACCAATACCAACTACCGCCACGTCGGCTGCGGTGGCGGCGAGGATCACGTCCCGCACGCTGGTCTCGCGTTTTAAGATCCCGGCCACTTCGGCGGAAGACACGCGAAGCGGGGCGGGGATCATGCTGACGCTGCAGGCCGCGTCCAGCTGGCCGATACCGGTCATATACGGCCCGACGCCGCCGGAGAGCGTCACGAGGCGGATCTGCTGCGAGCTGATAAAGCCGCTCAGGTGCTGCAGGCTGCTCATGGTGGTTTCACCGAACCCCACCGCCAGCAGCTGGCCGGGTTCCAGCACGCCCATCAGCGACTGCGCCGCGCCAATGCCTAACCGCACGTTCATCGGCGGCGTATTTAGGGCAGGCATCACGCGCACCAGCTTCAGGCCAAAGCGCTGCTGTAGCTCGGTTTCCAGCGACAGGCAGCCCTCGTAGCGGGAGTTAATCTGCACGCGGATCACCCCGGACTGGCGGCCCTTCTCCAGCAGGCGGGAGATTTTTAATCGCGGCAGCCCGAGGCGTTCGCCGATATCGTTCTGGGTCAGCCCGTCGTGGTAGTAGCACCAGGCTACGCGCGCCACCAGCTCCTCTTCCGCCAGCGCCAGTCCGGCAAACCGTCCTTCTTCCGCAGTGCGTTTATCGCTCATAGTTGAACTCTTATAAAAATTTAGATCATATGTTCGTGATGACGCGGAGGGAAAGTGTGAGCCACGCGACAAAACGGATCATTTCGATCGTTTCTGGTTTATCTGAATCTCAATCGATAAAACTGTGATCCCTGCACGGTTGTAAATATAGTTCACCGTCTACGCTTTTGAACATTATTAAATCTAAAAATCATTTGTTCAATAGCGGAGCGATGATGACCCCACTTCTCGACGCGCGAAGTATCAGCAAGCAGTTCTCAGGCGTGCCGGTTCTAAAAGGCATTGATTTCACGCTGCTTGCGGGCCAGGTGCACGCGCTGATGGGCGGTAACGGCGCGGGAAAATCGACGCTGATGAAGATCATCGCCGGGGTCGAGACGCCGGATGAGGGTGAACTTTCCATCGAGGGGCAGTCATATGCGCGGCTGACGCCCGTGCAGGCGCACAGGCTCGGCATTTACCTCGTGCCGCAGGAGCCGCTGCTGTTCCCCAACCTGACGGTGCGGGAAAACATCCTGTTCCGCCTGCCGCGCGAACGCGATCGGGAAAAGCGGCTGGCGGAGAAACTTGAGCAGCTGCAGTGCCGGCTGAACCTCGACGCCGCCGCCAGCACCCTGGAAGTGGCGGATCAGCAGATGGTAGAGATCCTGCGCGGATTAATGCGCAACGCGAGGATCCTGATCCTCGACGAACCTACGGCCTCCCTCACGCCGGGCGAAACCGAGCGGCTGTTTCGTCAGATCCGCGCCCTGCAGGCGCTCGGCGTCGGGATCGTGTTTATCTCGCACAAGCTGCCGGAAATTCGCATGCTGTCGAGCCACGTCTCGGTGATGCGCGACGGCGCGGTGGTGCTCAGCGGTGAAACCGCGCAGTTCGACGATAACGCCCTGATCGCCGCCATGACGCCGGTAAGCCGCGAGAAATCCCTCAGCGATACGCAAAAGCTGTGGCTGGCGCTGCCGGGCAACCGTCGCACCCAGCCGCAGGACTTTCCGGTGCTCCGGGTGGAGGATCTTACCGGGGAAGGGTTTATCGATCTCAGCCTTGAGATCTACGCCGGGGAGATCGTCGGCCTGGCCGGGTTGGTAGGCTCCGGGCGCACCGAGTTTGCCGAAACGCTCTATGGCCTGCGGCCTGTGCGCGGGGGGCGCGTCTGGCTGGAGAACCAGGACATCACCGCCGCACCGGTAAGTTCACGTCTGGACAAAGGCCTGGTCTACCTGCCGGAAGACAGGCAGGTGTCCGGCCTGTTCCTCGACGCGCCGATCCGCTGGAACACCGTGGCGCTGAACGAGCCGTCGCTCTGGCAGCAGCGGAAAAGAGAGTCCGCGGTGGTGGAGCGCTATCACCGGGCGCTGGGGATCAAGCTCAACCATGCGGATCAAACCGTGCGCACGCTCTCCGGCGGCAACCAGCAGAAGGTGCTGCTGGCACGCTGTCTGGAGGCCAACCCGTTACTGCTGATCGTCGATGAACCGACGCGCGGCGTGGACGTCTCGGCGCGCGCCGATATCTACCAGCTTATCAAAAGCGTGGCGGCGCAGAACGTGGCGGTGCTGATGATCTCAAGCGATCTCGATGAGTTTCCGGGCCTTGCCGATCGCGTGCTGGTGATGCATCAGGGCGTACTCAGCGGCGAGCTGCCGCGCCATGCCGTCAGCCTCGATCGCATGATGGCGCTGGCGTTTGGAGGGCAATCATGAAGATCTTACTGAAAAACCGCGAGCTGAGCGCGTTTCTCGCCATTCTGGCGCTGTTCGCCGTGCTGGTGGCGCTCAATCCGTCGTACCTGAGTTTGCAGACGCTGGGGATGATCTTCGCCAGTTCGCAGATCCTGATCCTGCTGGCGATCGGCGCGGCGCTGGTGATGCTGACCCGCAATATCGACGTCTCAGTGGGGTCTACCGTCGGGCTGTCCGCCATCGCCGTCGGCGTGGCGCTGAACAGTGGCTACAGCCTGCCCGTTTCCATTCTCTTCGCGCTGTCAGTTGGCGCGCTGGCGGGGGCATTCAACGGTTTTCTGGTGGTGGGATTACGCATCCCGGCGATTGTCGCCACCCTCGGCACGCTGGGGCTGTACCGTGGAGCGATGCTGCTCTGGACGGGCGGAAAGTGGATTGAAGGGCTGCCGCCGGGGTTGAAATCCCTCTCTGAGCCTGCGGCCATCGGCGTGTCGCCCCTTGGCATGGTGGTGTTGATTATCGTGGTCACCGGCGCGTGGACGCTGTCGCGCACCGCGTTCGGGCGTGATTTCTACGCGGTGGGGGATAACCTCGCTGCCGCGCGCCAGCTGGGCGTGGCGGTGAATCGCACCCGCATGATCGCCTTTACCCTCAACGGCATGCTGGCGGCCTGCGCCGGGATTGTCTTTGCCGCACAGATTGGCTTCGTGCCCAACCAGACCGGCAGCGGGCTGGAGATGAAGGCCATCGCCGCCTGCGTACTGGGGGGCATTTCACTGCTGGGCGGCACGGGCACGCTGATCGGCGCGCTACTCGGTGCGTTCTTCCTGACGCAAATCGACACCGTGCTGGTGCTGTTCAGGCTTCCGGCCTGGTGGAACGACTTTATCGCCGGGCTGGTGCTGCTGGGCGTGCTGGTGCTCGACGGGCGTCTGCGTCAGGCGCTGGCGCGGCATCAGCGGGCGCTGAAGTACGGTCGTTTCCAGCCGGGCAACAGAGGGGGAAAGCACGTCACCCCCTTTCCCAAACGTAAAAAAGAGGTGGCGTAAATGAGGCTTAACTGGGAAAGCGCGCTGCTCATTTTGCTGGTGCTGGAGATCCTGCTTTTCGGGGCCATCAACCCGCGGATGCTCGATATCAACATGCTGCTGTTCAGCACCAGCGACTTCATCTGCATCGGCATTGTGGCGCTGCCGCTGACGCTGGTGATTATCAGCGGCGGGATCGACATCTCCCTCGGCTCGACCATCGGCCTGTGCGCCATTGCGCTTGGGGTGATGATGCAGGCGGGGTGGCCGATGGCGGTCGCCGTTCCGCTGACGCTGCTGCTGGGTCTGCTGTGCGGGCTGGTGAATGCGGCGCTGATCCACTACACCGGCATCAGCCCGCTGGTGATCACCCTCGGCACGCTCTACCTCTACGGCGGCGGCGCGCTGCTGCTCTCCGGCATGGCGGGCGCGACGGGCTACGAGGGCATCGGCGGCTTCCCGGACAGCTTCACGGCGTTCGCTAACCTCACGGTGTTGGGTCTGCCGATCCCATTGGTCTTGTTCGCGGTAATCACCGTCTTCTTCTGGCTCATTACCCACCGCGGGCGCTTTGGCCGTCATTTGTTTTTGATTGGGCAGAATCCGCGCGCGGCGCGCTATGCGGCGCTGCCGGTGAACGGCATGCCCTACTTGCTGTACGGCCTGGTGGGCGTGGCCTCGGCGATTGCCGCGCTGGTGATGGTCTCCTATTTCGGCTCCGCGCGTTCGGATCTGGGGCGCGATCTTTTAATGCCTGCGCTCACCGCCGCCGTGCTCGGCGGAGCCAATATCTACGGCGGGTCAGGTTCGGTTGTCGGTACGGCGCTGGCGGCGCTGCTGGTGGGGTACCTGCAACAGGGTTTACAGATGGTCGGCATCCCCAACCAGGTGTCGAGCGCGCTGTCGGGGGCGCTGCTGGTTGTGGTGGTGATGGGGCGTTCGCTGAGTCTGCACCGCGAATGGGTGCGATCTCTCTTTAGAAAACTATCCGGAGCGTAAGATGAAAACAAAACTGCTCGTCCTGGCAATGGCCCTCAGCTTCGCTTCGGCGCAGGCGGCGGACCGCATTGCCTTTATCCCGAAGCTGGTGGGCGTCGGCTTCTTCACCAGCGGCGGCAACGGTGCGAAAGAGGCGGGGAAAGATCTTGGCGTGGACGTGACCTACGACGGCCCGACCGAGCCGAGCGTCTCCGGCCAGGTGCAGCTCATCAATAACTTCGTCAACCAGGGCTATAACGCCATTATCGTCTCCGCCGTGTCGCCGGATGGGTTGTGTCCGGCGCTGAAGCGCGCGATGCAGCGCGGCGTCAAGGTCCTGACCTGGGATTCCGACACCAAACCGGAGTGCCGCAGCATCTACATCAACCAGGGCACGCCGGAACAGCTGGGCGGCCTGCTGGTGGAGATGGCGGGCAAGCAGGTCACCAAACCGAACGCGAAAGTGGCGTTCTTCTACTCCAGCCCGACCGTTACCGATCAGAACCAGTGGGTGAAAGAGGCGAAGGCCAAAATCGAGAAAGACCATCCCCAGTGGCAGATCGTCACCACCCAGTTTGGCTATAACGACGCCACCAAATCGTTGCAGACCGCCGAAGGGATCTTAAAAGCCTATCCGGATCTGGATGCGATCGTCGCCCCGGACGCCAACGCGCTTCCTGCTGCCGCGCAGGCGGCAGAAAACCTGAAGCGGGAAGGGGTGGCGATTGTCGGGTTCAGCACGCCGAACGTGATGCGCCCGTACGTTGAGCGCGGCACGGTGAAGGCCTTCGGCCTGTGGGACGTGGTGCAACAGGGCAAAATTGCGGTCAATGTCGCCGATCGTTTGCTGAAAAAAGGCGATCTTAACGTTGGCGACAGCGTGGACGTGAAAAATATCGGGACGCTGAAGGTCGAGCCGAACAGCGTGCAGGGCTACCAGTATGAGGCGAAGGGCAACGGCATCGTGCTGCTGCCGGAACGCGTGGTGTTCACCAAAGAGAACATCAGCAAATACGATTTCTGACGGGGGAGCAAATGGCTGATTTAGACGACATCAAAGACGGCAAGGATTTTGGCATCGGCACGCCGCAGCAAAATGTGCCGTTCACCCTGAAGGGCTGCGGCTCGCTGGACTGGGGCATGCAGTCGCGGCTGGCGCGCATCTTCAATCCGCAGAGCAACCGTACGGTGATGCTGGCCTTTGACCACGGCTACTTTCAGGGGCCGACTACCGGCCTTGAGCGTATCGACCTCTCTATCGCGCCGCTGTTTGGTGAAACCGACGTGCTGATGTGTACCCGCGGCATCCTCAGGAGCCAGGTGCCCGCCGCGACGAACAAACCGGTGGTGCTGCGCGCCTCCGGCGGTAACTCGATTTTGGGCGAACTTTCCAACGAGTGCGTGGCGGTGGCGATGGAAGACGCCCTGCGCCTGAACGTCTGCGCGGTGGCGGCGCAGGTGTACATCGGAAGCGAGTTTGAGCATCAGTCGATCAACAACATCATCAAGCTTGTCGATGCAGGGGCGCGCTACGGCATGCCGACGCTGGCGGTAACGGGCGTGGGGAAAGAGATGGCGCGTGACGCGCGCTATTTCTCGCTGGCAAGCCGCATCGCCGCCGAAATGGGGGCGCAGTTCGTCAAAACCTACTACGTGGATCAGGGTTTTGAAAAAGTGACCGCCAGCTGCCCGGTGCCGATCGTTATCGCAGGGGGCAAAAAGCTGCCGGAGCACGAGGCGCTGGAGATGTGCTGGCGCGCGATAGACCAGGGCGCGTCCGGCGTGGACATGGGGCGCAACATCTTCCAGTCCAGCGCGCCGCTCGCCATGCTGAAGGCGGTGAAGAAAGTGGTGCACGATAGCTGGAATGCCCGTGATGCGTTCCAGTTCTGGCAGGAAGAGAAACAGGGAGAAGCAAAATGAACGTGACGCTGGTAGAGATCAACATTAAGCCCGAGCGGGTGGACGAGTTTCTGGAGGTGTTTCGCGCCAACCACGAGGGCGCAATCCAGGAGCCGGGGAACCTGCGTTTTGACGTATTGCAGGACCCGAGGGTGAAAACCCGGTTCTTTATCTACGAAGCCTATAAAGACGAAGAGGCGGTGCTGGCGCATAAGCAAACCCCGCACTATCTCGCGTGCGTGGATAAGCTGGAGGAGCTGATGTCGGAGCCGCGCAAAAAACGCAGCTTTGTCGGGTTATTGCCGGAGTAATGGTCTTGCCCGGTGGCGCTGCGCTTACCGGGCTTTTGGGGAAAAGGTGGAATGGTTTTGTAGGCCGGATGAGCGTAGTCCGCCCGGCTTTAGATTTTGCTTTACTGCGCTTTTTTGGCTGCGTCCTGCATCTCTTTCATTTTTTGCGAGGCCGCTTGCTGGCTTTGGCGTAGGTTTTCGCTCGCGGCAACCAGAAACTCAGGATGATTAGCCAGGTAGATAGATATCGCTTCACCCATTTTTTCCGGATGGGCGGTAAAGTAATCCTCGGCGATTTTGCCGATTTCCGTCTTCTGCTCAGCGGTAAACTCAGCGGCCTGGCTCAGCGCCGGTGCGGTCAGCGTGACGAAAACGGTCAGAACGAGGAAGGGGTGCTTTATGAAAAACATGATGGGTACTCATTTCAGATTAAGGATGTTAACCACGGGCGGCATAACCCGGCCATAGTCGTTTATGGTTTGCCAGCGTATTTCGCAGCGAGGCGCCTTCTGGCACTCGTCCATTGTTCGCTGGCTAAAAGGGGCAATGATGCCCGCGTTATCAATGGATTTGTTGTTAATACGCGTCTGGAAGAGCGTCACGTAGTAGGGGGTCGGGTTCTTCACCACGAGCTGGTTTGCTGAATATGACCAGAGGATTTCCCGATACGCGTTTTCTGGATTGCCGTTTAATCCCTCAGGGCGATAGAACACTTTGAAGCTCGAACGTACGGCCATTTGCACGTTGTCGCTGCTGGTCTTACTGGCTGGAATGGTTGAGATGCTGAGGGTGAAAAGCGTTTCACGGTCAGCAGGCAACCCCTCATCGGCACGAAAAATCCTGATGCTATTTTCGCGTCCGCCCTGTAGTGCAAAAAGCGCGGGCGTTGCAACAAGCGCCGAGGTCGCCTGGGGGACAGAGGTTGCCCCTGGCCAGTTTCCGCCAGCATAAATTTTTGCGCTGACCAGCCAGGGAAGCGTGGATTTATTGCGCACTGAAACGGTAATGGAGTGCTGTTTTTCAGGATAGACGAAGCGTGTCCCCCCTATCACGACGCCTGCATGCGCAAAAGAGATGAACGTTAAGATGGCTAAAACAGGGATCAGGATGCGCAGTTTCATCACGGTGTTATCAGGCATAAGTCAAAATAAAGGTTGCTGCAGCATTGGCTGTTCCGGGCGATACAGCGCCTCCGTCAGCAAGATAACGGGCATAAAAATCAAGGGTGGCAGTAAGCTGGTTATTTGACAGCGTAAACAGCTGGCTTTCATCGCCCAGCGGTATAAGCGTTTTGTCCGGATTATAAATACCGATAGCCACGCCGCTGGCATAACCCGGACCGCCTGTCAGCGAAAGCAAATCTGCGTTGCCCTGATTGGGTGTGCCTTCAAAATGGGTACTGATGTTATTCAACCCTGCGCCGCAGTTTTCAAGATTGATAGCAAAATGTTCCCATGGCGTATTATTTTTCTGGTTCGTAAATTGCCCTGTGGCGACGTCGCTCATACGAACGATAAGATTTTCCGAATCAGGCGATATGATGCAGGTTTTGCTTTTTACGGTGCCTACAATATAAACGGTCCCGTCGTGCGCCATTGTACTCGCACTGCCCAGGTGCATCAGGATGATGCAGAAGAAAAATAACCGGAGAAACGGTTTCATTCATATTCCTTACTGATAAAGCAGGTCAAAATACATAACGGCAGTCGCATTTCCTGACGTCACAACGGGCAGCGTGGATTTATAGTGCAAATAAAACGTGAGCGTGTTATCCCCCGGCAGCAGCGGATAAAGCGAGGACTCCGTATTATTGATCGGTATTGGGGTGCGATTGGAATCCAGTAGCTCAACGCCGAGGCCCGTTGCCATCCTGCCAGGCGTTCCCTTTCCGTTATCTGAAAGTGCCAGCAATGTCGGGTTGTTCGCATCCACATTCCCGGTAAACCAAACTTTGGTGCCGGTAATGGCGCGGGTACAACCTTTCAACGTGATATCAAACTTTGTATCCGGCGTTGTGGTGCCAACCGACGGGAAATCATCTGCGGTAAAGTCACCGAGTTCGACCGTCTGCTCAACGCTGCCTGTGTCGACGTTGCAGGACTCCCCCACGATGGTGCCGATAAACTGCACATTGAAACTGTCATTTTCTGCTCTGGCTGTCTGTAAGGACAACGCCAGATTTGCCAGCAGAAACAGGAGAAAATTGCGCTTTTTCATCACCCAATCCTTATGCGAAATCAACGCGTAACAAGGCCAGAGCGGTGAACACGCCCAGTTCCGGGGAATTGCCCGTTGTGCTGATTGGATATGCTTTCAGCGTCACGTTGGCCTTGCCCGCCTCATCAGTCGTAAAAGGTGCGCTACTTGAAAAGACATTCGGTTTCAGTATGTTGTCTTGCTCACTGGTAACCACGACGGCAACATCAGGATTATCCGATGCCAGTGCTTCCGGGTAGCGAGGGTCCGATGTGCCCATAACGCGCAAGGTTAATTGTGCCGGCGAGTTCACGTCAGCATTACATTCAATGGGCACATTGAAGGTTTTGGGCTGAGCGTTGTCCGGCATCTGCCCGGCGCGCGTAAAATCACCGTGATAAAGAGAACCCAGATCTACCGTTACGGTTTGCCCGGCATTAATGACGCAGTTTTGCGGCACGGTAATAACGCCACTGTAGGTAATCTGGTAGACAATATTGGTCAGGCGATCGTTATTCGTCGTGGTGACGTACACATTGAACATCAATTTTGGCGGGATAACCACGGTGCCGATAAAAGGCCTGACAATTTGTAATTTAAAGATCAGGTCATTATCGTTGACCGGGAAAACGCCGCCGGTATCCACTTCATCGTGGCCGCCCATGTGAACGTACTCAATGGGGGGATAAAACTCACCAATGGTTGCGTCATTTATTTTCATGGCGCCAATAATATAATCCGGGTCAAGCTGGAGATATTTCCATTCACCATCCGTTTTGACGACCGGAAAAGGGCTCAAATAGGAGCGATAGGTGCGTTTTTCCCACTCACCCGGTGGACAGGTGGCGTTAACCTGCACATCCTGATTTTTTTCCAGCTCTGTGGAGCCACCTTTAATGTTCTGATTGGTGTTCAGCGTGGTGGTCAAATCATAGTTAACAATCGAGATGCCACCGTTAGCATTTTTACAAATATCGGCTATTCCATAAGGTGAGAATGCCAGCCCGACCACATAAAATAAAATCATCCATAATTTCATTTATATACACTCCGTTTTCAACCGCAGCAGCGGCTGTTTACTTTCAGGTAATTGATACTTCACGCTACATTGCTTGTCTGACCCTTCACCCCACTGAATTTTCAGCGTTCCCGCCGGGCTCAGGCCAGAGAGATAGACCTCTCCGTCTTCACCCACAATCGTATCGCTGCCATTGTCATCACGTGACACCATGGCGCCGAAAGGAACGGGTTTGCCCCGATGGGTTAAGGTCATTAACGCACGCGTACCAGGCCGGGCTTTGAAGGTTGCACGCACAACCGCGCCACGGGTTGGGACCACATTGGTTACGGCATCATCGATATCCATATCGTCAGCCAGTGAGTTGATGTCCAGTGCCATGCGGTTGAGATGATACGAGGACGCGTAGGGAACCACGGCATAGCCTCTCCAGTCGGTATGAATACCTGGCTCGTTCTCGACCTTGACGTTACTCGCGCCCGGAGCGGCAATCAGCACGTTGGTATCACCCAGCGGCTGGCTAAGGGTGATGCCGTTCCGGTGAGCAATGACGCCGCCGCTCAAACCGTAGTTCACCTGCTGGTAGTCGCCGTTTCCGCTGTAGTTATAGCCCACGTTCGCATTGCCATAGGCGCTATCGTATTCAAGGCTGCTGGAGCCTTGTGATTTTGTCCCCTGGCTTGAATACCCTTCCTGAACGCTGTAGCTCAGGTTGTTATCCTCAAGCAATGTGCCGTTGATCCCGGCATTTTGCGAGGTTTCACCCTTTTTGTCGGTGCTGATGTTGTAGGTGGCATAAGCATAGTTATGCTTCTGGCTGACATCGTTTTGTGGACGCAGCCACAGGCTCAATGGCAGCGACAAATTCAGCGCGTAAATCTCGTCGCTTTTCGACATGCCCGGTGATTTGTTGTAGTTGTAGGACAGGCTGTAGGACACATCTTTAATGGTCCCGCTAAAGCCTACCTGGAGTAGCGTATTTTTTTCATCGGTATGCCAGTAGGTCTGTTGGCTGCCCGTGACAAAGAGCGAACCTGCATGACCAAGCTGCTGAGAGATGTTGAACTGAACCTTTCCTCGCTTGGTGTAGTACAGATTGTAATAATCCATCCAGGGATTTTGCTGTTCGGTATCGTTGTCCTCGTGGTCACCTGTGTAGCCGCGCATTTGCTTATAGGCTGTTTCATCCAGGGAATAGAATCCCGAGGTCGAGTACCGGTAGCCCAGCAGCTGAAAGTTAGTGCCGAGGCCGTTAAGGGATTTTGCATACAGAAAACGGATCGATTGCCCTGAATGCGTGCTGTCATCCGCCAGCGTGCTCTTCGCGTGAGTCACATCCGCAGAGATAGCGCCCAGTTCACCCATATTCAGGCCGGTTCCGAATGCCAGCGAGTGGTAATCGTTGGTTATCTGCGATCCGCTATACAGCGTGAAGCCATGCGAAAGCCCCCAGATTAGAGACCCCTGAACGAAATTAACCTCATCCTGTTGATCGCTGCTGCTGCGGTATTCGGCCGCTGTTAATGCGTACTTTACGCGGCCTTCACGCTGGAGTACGGGAACGGTGGAATACGGCACGGAATAGCTGTTGATGCTACCGTCAGATTCTTTTACCTCAACACTGAGGTCACCGCTTGAGGACGTGGGAAACAGGTCGCTAATCGCAAATGCACCCGGTGGAACATAGCTTTGATAAATGGTGTAGCCATTTTGCTTAATGGTTACCTGAGCATTGCTTTTTGCGATACCCCGGATCGTGGGCGCGAAACCCTTCAGGCTATCGGGCAGCATATTGTCATCAGAGGCGATTTGCGCACCGCGAAAAGGGAGGCTGTCAAATACGTCTGATGGGGTGTAGCTGTCGCCCAGCGTCAGTCTTCCTTTCAGCGGAATGACCGCGCGTTCAACATAGGTATTAATGTGCTGCCAGTTGTCGCTGCGTGAGTCATCGCTGTTGTGATAATTCCAGCTTGAGTAATCTCTTAACCGCCACGGGCCAAGGTTTAATCCGCTGTTAAGTCCGAGGAAATAGCTTTTACTGGTTGAGTTGCTCTCCCCCCGATCGCGGCTACGAGAGCCGGTGAAGTTATAATTCAGCAGGAGGGCATTAATGCCTTCATCCCATTGTTCAGGCGGAATATATCCGCGTGCGCTATTCCTCAGGGCGGCTTGCGGAATACTGATATCCAGCCGCTGATGCTCAAAGTCAAAGGTAGTTGATGAGGCGGGAATGATTGACGCAATATCAATACAGCTGTCCGTTTTTTCCGCCGTCAGGGCAGGAAACGCCTGAAGGTTAACGCCCAGGTTTTCCAGCGCTTTTGCTGATAAACAGGCGGTCAGACCGGTATCATCCGCCTGCGGTTGTGCCGTCGACGCCGTATTTCTTGCCGTAAAGGTGATATCGCGAGTCGCCACAAACGCCCCGTTAAGCCAGAGATCGACACGATAGACGCCAGGTGCCTGGCCATTGGTGGAAAACCGCGACAGGTCAGCAACGGCAGAGGGATCGCTAGACAAAAATGCCGGGTTGAAAAAATATTCTGCACTTGCATCTGATGGCGATAGCAATCCTGCTATCGCCATCGCCACTGGCGTAAGGGATGTTAAAGAAAATGTGCTAAAAATCAGTGAAGTATTACGTTTCATCTCTTTTCCCTGCAGTAAATGCTAAGTACTTCCTTCCTTGAAGACAAAATGCAGGTCTGCTATTTCATTTCAGGTTGTTAATGGGAACAAATCTGCGTAGGGGTATTTGCGCCGAAATCATTCACTGTCTGGAATTTCACACTGCCGGAACCGCCGCCGGGGATATCCACCGTCAACGTGTTTTTAGGTGCGACCATTGAATTGGGAAGACGGGTTCCCCCAACAAAGAACTGCACCAACGATACGTAATACGGTGATGGATTCGTTATGATGACTTTTCCATTTTCTGTCCGACACGTCAGCGTTTTGGGCGCATCCACGGAAAGGGATGTTAATTTCTTAGGGCGAATGAATAACTTAATCACACTCTGTGTTGCTATTTGCAGCGTATTGCCCTGAAGCTTATTTTTATCGACAGACGGAATAGCCTTGCTGTTCAGATAGAAAACAGTTTCGCGATCGGCAGGAAGGTCGGGGCCGATATACATAATACGCAGCGTGTTCTCTTTCTTGGGGTGGATAACAAACAACGGTGGCGTAAGGATAAAGTCTGGTGACTTGATACCCTCAACGTTGGCTACCCATGATTGTATTAAGAACGTATTGTCTGCCGACGAATTGATCACCGGTAATGAAACCTGTTTATCCCCCTGCGGATAAATGACGCGGGTAGCCCCTAAAGCAATTCCACCTGCTGAGGCATTCGTTGCCAGACCCATTGTCAGCAGCAACGTACCAGCCATCATCAGGCGAGACAAAGACGTAGGTGATGTGTTCATTTGCATTGTTCCCTCAATTCTCATGACGAGGCACTCGGGCCTCTGAGTGTTTTACTGGTAGACGACGTTAAACCATACCTGGGCGTCGGCCGTACCAGCCTGAACGTGCGGTTGTGTGGAGCGGTATTTCGCCATAAAACGCAGAACATTGGCGCCGTTCTGCAAGGGGGCGTACCAGGGCGGGGCTGTATCCGGAATAAGTAGATGACCGGTTGCGTCAAATATTCCCACACCAATCCCCTGCGCTGCGCCTGCGCCATAACCTGCGCGAAAAATTTGCGGGTCTTTTGCATCGGACTCGCCGCTGAACAGTACGCCCGCACGTTGACTGACGCTGGTATCGCAGTCTTCTAGCGTTATCTGAAAGGCTGTTGGTGCTGCCCAATCGCCCGTTGCGGCAAATTCGTTATTGCGTATTTGGCCCATACGCACAATCTGGTCCTGACTTTCTGCACTGACGGAACAGCCGGTGTTGACGACTTGCCCCTGAAAATGCACGCTTCCGTCGTCAATTGCCGAGGCGGGCAGTGCAACGCACAGCAATACGCTGAAAAACAGCACTGATTGCCTGGTGACCTGTCGCATAGTGACTCCGTTTCGATGGATCGGCAAAACACCCCCGAATCAGATTCCGAGGGTGTTACTGCTGCTAACGAATCAGGAGTAAACCATCTGGAATGTTGCAGTCGAGGATACGTTACCCGGCGTGGCCGCACCGGTAGCGATGTAGTCAACGCTCAGCGGGATGGTGTTCTCGCCATTGATCAGCTTCACGTTGGAGGAGGTATCACCGATATTGAGTACGTTACCATCCGGTCCGAACAGTTGCAGTGCGACGTTAGTTGCTGAGCCAGCTCCCGCTGTGTTAGCCAGTGAACCTGCCAGTGCTGCGTCTTGCTGACCGTTGAAAATCACAGCGGCGTTCTGGCTTACCGTGGTGTCACAATCTTCCAGAACGATTTTGAAATCTTCTTTCTGGTTCGCCTGCATTCCTTTTGTCGTCAATTTCACAGTACGAACCTGGCTCAGCGTTACAGTCTGATCTACGGAGTCAGCTGCGACCGAACATGCAGCATTAACAACCTGGCCAACGAAGTTAACCGTACCGCCAGAAACCGTGACGGTGTCTGCCTGTGCGTTCATCGCTACGCCACTTACCATTGCCGTTGCAATGACCATTGCTAAAACGTGCTTTTTCATACAAATCCTTTTAAATAAACATCTTTCTGTCAAATTGAAATTGAGTAAAAGCTATATGCTTTCACAGCGTGAACTTGAATAACGTTTAACAAGTTCCGTTATTTAGAATATGCATTTCGCATAATGGACGGGCTTATTGAAAAGCTCTTTTCATCATGTTTATGATGTTCCGCGGCAGGTATTCTAGGAGTCGTGAAATATTATTTCAATGTATGGTGGTATAATATGCCGTTAGTTTTTTTTAGGTATAATATTAGAATTAATTAATATTTTTGAATGATGTGAGTGGTGGTGTTTTTACCGGATTTTAACAATGGGCGCCCTGTTTGCGGTCAAATAGATAAAGGTGGTGTATGGATATCGGTTTGGTTGCAAAAAAATCATGTAAGAGAAAAGGAACTTTATAATTTTAAAAGTATAAATGTATGTCTGAAATATAATACTATTATTTCAATTTGTAATATTTATACCAGAAAAATGAAATCCCCCTCGGTTAAGAGGGGGGATTGATCAGATCTCTTCTACGCGCACTCTGAGTGCTGCCAGCGCTTTACGTGCCGCTTTTAGCACCTGCTCACACTGCTCAATGGTCAGCGTAAGCGGCGGTTCAATACGAATGGTTTTTGCGTTATTAAGCGTTCCGGCCACCAGCACTCGCTGCCTGAACATCTCGCTCGCGAAGCTGTAGCCGATTTCGTTATCAACGAACTCAATCGCCATCAGCATCCCTTTGCCGCGCGCTTCCTGCACAAGGTCAGGGTATTCCCGGCCCAGCTGGCGGAAGCCGTCCAGCAGCATGTCGCCTTTTTGCTCCGCCTGCGCAGGCAGGTTTTGCTCCAGCAGCACGTTGATGGTCGCCAGCGCCGCCGCACAGGCCAGCGGGTTACCGCCAAAGGTGGTGGTATGCAGGAACGGATTGTCGAACAGCACCGAGAAAACTTCTTCGGTGGCGACCGTCGCGCCAATCGGCATCACGCCGCCGCCGAGCGCTTTCGCCAGGCACAGAATGTCCGGCTGCACGTTTTCGTGCTCGCAGGCGAACATCTTGCCGGTACGCCCCATGCCGGTCTGGACTTCGTCGAGGATCAGCAGCGCGCCAAACTCGTCGCACAGCTGACGCACGGCAGGCAGATAGCCCTGCGGAGGGAGGATGACGCCGCCTTCACCCTGAATGGGCTCCAGGATCACCGCCGCCACGTCATCGCCGGTTTTACGGCATTCACTCAGCACGGTGCGCATGGCGTTAATGTCGCCGAACGGCACGTGGCGGAAGCCCGGCAGCAGCGGCATAAACGGTTTGCGGAAAGTGGATTTCGCGGTCGCCGACAGTGCGCCGAGGGATTTACCGTGGAACGCGCCGCTGGTGGCGATAAAGGTGAATTTCCCGCGCGGTGACTGGTACGCTTTGGCGAGCTTAATCGCCGCTTCGACCGATTCTGTGCCGCTGTTGCTGAAGAAGCTGTATTTCAGTTTGCCGGGCGTTAAGGCCGCCAGCGTTTTCGCGAGCATGGCGCGAAGCGGGTCGAGCAGTTCCTGGCTATGGAGAGGTTGTTTCGCAAGTTGATTCTGTACGGCGGAAACCACAACTGGATTACGGTGCCCCACGTTGAAAATTCCAAAACCTCCCAGGCAATCGATAAACTCCTGTCCCTGGGTGTCGACAAGCGTGTTGAGACTTCCCGCTTGCCACTCTACGGCTCCGTAATCCCCGCCGGCGGTAACAGATTTGCGATACTCCAGAAACCCTGGATTGACGTGCTCTTTAAAGTAATCGATGACCTCACGGTTAAGTTGTTTCATCTCCTCATGATCAAGCGTTCGCTTCTCAATGAGATTCAGTGCGTGCGCGGTACAGGCAAGAGCCGAGGCGCTGGAAGGTAACCTGTTCAAAATGTGCTCCCGGGGATCGCGTATCACATGATACTGGTTTAAGTATTGCAGGGATTACGCCACTTCAGAGGCCTTAACGAAAATCGGGATAAACGCCAGGTTAAAATAATGTTGCACAATATTTAATCATGCCGATAGAAGCCAAACGGGATTTAGCGGTACGGGGCAGCAAGTATTAAGAAAGGGGGGAAGAGCGTCGCTGCACTAAAGAGGTGCATACGCTGCAACTTAAGCGGGCATTAACAGGTCATACTTTGTCGGTAATTTCTCTACGAAAGTATTTGAAATCAATGAATTAAAATATCGTACAAAAAGTATGGTTTAAGTCAAATCTGCGATCTTCATCAAGTTTAACAACTAAAGATAAATTGTTTACCGCCGAAAAAACATTGACCCACAAAATTAACATTCAAATAACCTGCAAGGGATGCTCACGATGTCCTCTCCAACCTATGTCACCCAGAATGAATATCCTCTGGACGATGACACCACCTTAATGTCTACCACAGACGTCCACAGCTACATCACCCACGCCAACGACACCTTTGTTCAGGTGAGCGGCTATCAGCTCGATGAGCTGACGGGCCAGCCGCACAATATGGTGCGCCATCCCGATATGCCAAAAGCTGCGTTTGCCGATATGTGGTACACGCTGCAGCAGGGCGAGCCGTGGAGCGGGATTGTCAAAAACCGGCGCAAAAACGGTGACCACTACTGGGTGCGTGCTAACGCGGTGCCGATGGTGCGTCGCGGGCAGGTGACGGGCTATATGTCGATTCGCACCAGAGCCACAGCGGAAGAGATCGCCGCCGTGGAGCCGCTCTACCGGGCGCTGAACGACGGGCGCTGTAAAAAACGTATTCACAAAGGGCTGGTGGTGGGAAAGGGCTGGCTGGGTAAACTCCCGGCCATGCCGCTGCGCTGGCGCGTGCGCAGCGTGATGGCGGTGCTCTTTGCCGGACTCGCCGCCACGCTGGCCGCCACCTCCGCAGGCTGGTTACCGCTTGCCGCCGCTGCGGTGGTGATGCTGATGGGAACGCTGCTGTTTGAGCAACAGATTGTCCGCCCGATAGAGAATGTGGCGCGACAGGCACTGAAGGTCGCCACCGGCGAGCGCAACAGCGTGCAACATCTTAACCGCAGCGATGAGCTGGGCCTGACGCTGCGCGCGGTAGGACAACTTGGCCTGATGTGCCGCTGGTTGATCAATGACGTGTCGAGCCAGGTGGTGAGCGTCCGTGACGGGAGCGACAGGCTGGCGCAGGGAAATGAAGATCTGAACGATCGGACTCGTCAGACCGTCGCGAACGTGCAGCAGACCGTCGCGACAATGAACCAGATGGCCGCGTCCGTTCAGAGTAACTCCGAGACCGCCGCCGAGGTGGACAAACTCTCCGTGGCCGCCAGCAGCGCGGCGACGAAAGGGGGCAACGCGATGCAAACCGTGGTTAAAACGATGGATGACATTGCCGACAGCACGCAGCGCATTGGCTCGATTACCTCTCTGATTAACGATATCGCGTTCCAGACCAATATTCTGGCGCTGAACGCGGCAGTTGAAGCGGCAAGGGCAGGGGAGCAGGGTAAAGGGTTTGCCGTGGTCGCGGGCGAAGTCCGTCATCTCGCCAGCCGCAGCGCCAGTGCGGCTAACGATATTCGTAAACTCATTGATGCCAGCGCCAGCAAGGTGCAGTCCGGCTCTGAGCGGGTTCACGCCGCGGGCCGTACGATGGATGATATCGTTGTGCAGGTGAAAAACGTGACCCAGCTTATCGCCCAGATCAGCCACGCGACCTCCGAGCAGGCAACCGGCTTATCAGAGCTAACCCGCGCGGTAGCTGAACTCGACAGCATCACGCAGAAAAACGCCGATCTGGTCGAGGAGAGCGCGCACATTTCGGCCATGGTGAAGCACCGCGCCGGACGCCTTAAGGATGCGGTGACCGTGCTCCATTGAGTCAGTCATGTTCCAAAAAAACCGTTTATACCGTAGGGAATAAACGGTTTTTTATTTTTCTGATTGTGACTATTAATGGGGTTTGTTGTTAATTTAATATTAAATAACTAAAGAAAGTGCCTCAGTTATTTATTCCTGCCTAAGTCAGTTCTTCAGAATGCTATTTCGAAAATACCCCGTTTGGCGGTCTGGTAACGATCGATGAGGCCATATTAATAGCCTGCACCTATGTATTGTGAGGGTTATGAAATAAAAAAACGATCAAACTCATAAAGTTAGCGAAATCGTTACCGATAACAGCGATCGTCTGAGAAATAATCACATCGATGGAGAAAATATGTTCTTTCATGACGTAAAGATCGGCACGAAATTATTTCTGGCGTTTGGGTTCTTTATTGTCCTGATGGCGATCAGCGCAAGTGTGTCTTTGCTGAGCCTGAACCGGGCAAATAATGGGATGCAGTCCATTGTTACCCATGACTATCCGACCACGGTAAAAGCGAACCAGTTAATTGATAACTTCCAGGAATTTATTAGCACTCAACAGCTGATGCTGCTGGACGAGCAGGGTACCTACACGGGGCAATCTCAGCAGCGCCTGAAAGAGATCAGCGAGCATATCACGGTGATCCTGGACGAGCTGAACACCGCGTTGCAGGATCAAAAGTCTCAGCAGGTGCTGGCGGAGATCCGCAGCGTGCGCCAGCAGTACCTGGATTCACGCTACCGCATTCTGCAGGCGGTGCAGAACAACAACCGTGCGGGCGCCATACAGGAAATGATGACTACCACCCTCGCCGTGCAGCAGGCTTATAAAGCGAAGGTGAAGGAGCTGATCGCCATTCAGAACAGCGAGATGCAGCGTGCGGGTACGCAGGTGGAAGGGGATTTCAGGTCTAACCGTCTGCTGCTGATCCTGCTCACGCTCTTTAGCGTTGCGGCAGGCAGCCTGATTGGCTGGTTTATCGTGCGCGCTATCACCCGCCCGCTCGGTGAGGCGGTGAATTTTGCAAAAGCCATTGCAGAGGGCGATCTGACGGGCAGCATTACGCCGCACGGCAAAGACGAAACGGGCCTGCTGCTGCATGCGCTGATGGAGATGAAGACGCGACTGCTGGACATTGTGCAGCAGGTGCAAACCGGCTCGGAGAATATCTCCAGCGCAGCCGCGCAGATTGTCGCCGGGAACCAGGATCTGGCCGCACGCACGGAAGAGCAGGCCAGCTCCGTTGAACAGACTGCCGCCTCGATGGAGCAGATCACCGCCACGGTGAAAAATACCGCCTCGCATACCGGTGAAGCGACCAACCTTTCTGCCGATGCCGCCACGGTGGTCAAAAACAACGGTGAGATGATGAAGCAGGTGACCAGCAAAATGCGCCTGATTAACGAGACCTCCAACCGGATGTCCGACATTATCGACCTGATCGACGCTATTGCGTTCCAGACCAACATTCTGGCGCTGAACGCGGCGGTGGAAGCGGCGCGCGCCGGTGAGCACGGCCGCGGCTTTGCGGTGGTGGCAGGAGAGGTGCGCCAGCTTGCTCAGAAGAGCGCGTCGTCTGCCAGCGAAATCCGCGAGCTGATTGAGAGCTCCACCAGCCAGACCCAGGACGGGATGAACCTGGTCGAAAAAGCGAGTGGGCTGATCAACGGCATGGTTGGCAACGTGGAGGAGATGGATGCGATCCTGCGCGAGATCCGTCAGGCCAGCCATGAGCAGACGGAGGGGATCTCGCAGATCAACAGCGCGATTGGCCTGATTGATGCCACTACCCAGCAAAACTCCGCGCTGGTGGAGGAATCCGTCGCGGCGGCGGCATCGCTTAACGAACAGGCGATGCACCTGAAAGAGCTGGTACGCGTCTTCCGCGTGAGCGAGCACGCACTGGCTTAATCCAGCTGGGAGATCTCCAGCGCCGCGCGGTCGATTACGCCGATAATCTGCTTAAGCTGCGCGTCGCTGAGCTCTCCCTGATTCACCTTCAGGTCTAATACCGCCTTGAAGTTATCCAGCGCCCGCTTCATCTGTGGGTTTTTGCGCAGCTGAAAGCCGACGCTGCGCGCTTTGATACGCACCTGTATCTGTTCCAGCTGTTCCCGGTTTTCGTCCAGCCAGCGTTGTCCTTCAGCGGTAATCGCAATGCGCTTACGCCCGTTCTCTTCTTCTGTAATGGTGATAAACGCCTGATCCTGCAAATAATCCAGGGTTGGATAGATGACGCCCGGGCTCGGGGTGTAGTTCCCCTGGGTCAGGTTCTCGATCTCTTTAATCAGCTCATAGCCGTGGCTCGCGTTGCGGGTCAGGATATCCAGAATCACCAGCCGCAAATCGCCGTGGCCGAAAAAACGCGGCCGACGTCCGCCGCCCTCGTGTTCGTGTCGCATAGTATTCCCTTTTTTTTTGATATATCTAAACTATATCTAAGATATATTCAGATGCAATCTAAAAGATCTTGCATTTTTCCTTATTAGTAATCATTATCATTTGAAAATTGATTTAGATATATCGTATTCACCAGAAAAGGGTCTAAAAATGGCATCTACTCGTTATCCACAGCGTGTTCGTAATGACCTGCGTTTTCGCGAGCTGACGGTGCTCCGCGTTGAGCGCGCCAGCGCGGGTTTCCAGCGCATTGTTTTAGGCGGCGAGGCGCTGGAGGGCTTTAGCTCCCGCGGTTTCGACGACCATACCAAAGTCTTTTTCCCGGCACCCGGGACGACGTTTACGCCGCCGGTGGTCACCGATGAAGGCATCGACTGGGGCGACGGCGTGCGTCCGCAGGCGCGCGACTATACGCCGCTATACGATGAGGCAAATCATGAGTTGGTTCTCGATTTCTTCATTCATGACGGCGGCATTGCCAGCAGCTGGGCGGTTGAGGCGAAAGCGGGAGACAAGCTGACCATCGGCGGCCCGCGCGGTTCGCTGGTGGTGCCGGAGGATTACGCCTGGCAGCTGTACGTGTGCGATGAATCCGGCATGCCCGCGCTGCGCCGACGCTTAGAGAGCATTGCTCAACTGCCGGTTCGCCCGGACATACACGCGGTCGTGACGGTTGGGGATGAATCGTACCAGGACTATCTGGCGGACCTGAGCGCGTTCAATATCACGTGGGTGGTGGGCCACAGCGAGCAGGCAGTCGCTGACCATCTGGCGGCGCTGACCGTTCCGGAGGACGATTACTTTATCTGGCTGACCGGGGAAGGGAAGGTGGTGAAACGCCTGAGCCGTCAGTTTGAAACCGACGCCATTGACCCACAGCTGGTGCGTGCCAGCGCATACTGGCACGCCAAATAATCAGGCTGCCGAATCCAGCTGCGCTTCGCTCACCTGATGTTCGAGCGAGGCGCGGACCTCGTGCAGCGCTTTCTCCTGCTGAGCAAAGTACGCTTCCATATTGCTCAGCGACGAGACCAGCAGCCAGGACTCCTCTTTCTCCAGCTCCGCCAGCTCGTTCACTAAAATGTCGATTTGCTCGCGAACCTGCGCCATTTTTTTGCGGATACGTTCCAGATCGTTCAGCCTGTCGCTTGCCATCAATGGCTCGAAGCCCTGCTGCAGGCGGGCCACCAACGAACGAATGGCTTTCACATCGCCGCGCTGCTTCGCCTGGTTAAGCTGTACCATCATGTTGTTGGCTTCTTCTTTCAAATCGTCCGCCACCAGATCCGGGTGGCAGAGCTTGCTCGCCTGCCGCCAGAGACGCTTGAGCTCGTTCTGGTCCTCTTGTGAAAGATGCTTACCTTTGCGCAGCCGCACTTCGGCATCGTGATGCTGTTCGCGATACTTCTCGTACTCTTCGTTCGCCTCGTCGCGCGCCTGACGCGCAGGCTCCTCTTCGCGCGTTAAGCCGCTCTCCAGCTCCAGCGCTTCGGCCAGCAGGTTGGCAATCAGATTGCTTTGCTGCTCCAGATGCTTACGCGCCTCGGCGGCCTGCACGGAGTCCGCCGGGAGATCGCGCCAGCGCTGGGTCAGCGTCGCCAGCACCTCTACCGCCTGCGCCATATAGTGCTGGCAGCGACGGTAATCCTCCTCGCGACGACGCGCTTCCGCCTGCTGACGACGCAGGTTCAGCTCCGCCAGCGTTTTACGCAGGGCGAGGATCTGCTGCATCAGCGGCCCCAGGCGGGAGAAATAGAGATCGTTGAACTCATCAAGCTGCTGCACCCGCGCGTTGCGGCGGTCAATCAGATCGCGCAGACGCTCTTCCAGCGCCTTCAGCTCCAGCTTGCTGGCCGCCACCTGCGGATCGCGCCACGGCGTCACGGCGCGCTGGCCCTGCAGCCAGGCGGTAATGGCCGCCATGGCCGCGGTGTAGTTCTTCTCCTCAAGCGCCACGACGATTGCCTGTAGATCATCGTCAAACGCTTCATTTTTCAGGCGTGTCAGCTGGCTCTGGATGATGTCGTCATCTTCCAGTTCAATGGCATTTTTAATGATTTCTAGCCGTTTGATCGGTGTGCTCATGATGCCTTTCGCTTTGGCGCTTAAGTATTTGAGTTAAGGTTAGTTGTTGTAAAAGCTACAGGAAATAATACACACGGATGATGATCGGCGCGATGGGGGATTTCTTTAGTTTTTAGGGTTTGTGAGGGTGAGCGGCAGGCCGGACTATGTGTGATTAATTACGTATGTGCTTGCATAGGGTGCAGCAAAAATCAGAGGCGGGATACAGCCTGGCGAATGCTTGGGGGAAAACTCAGGGGACAACAAGGGGGCACCCGTTATTCAGCCAACAAAAAAGCCACTCAATCGAGTGGCTTAATCATATGATTCTACAGCTTAAATTTGATATCCCCTGCTGGACTAGAACTCGCGACCTGGCGATTCTGAGCTCCATTTTAAAGATTTATAAAACAATAAGTTAGTTTGTTTTTTTATGGGTTTTTGCATCGAATAATGTCAAATATGAAAGCATAGTGAATAGGTTTGCTGCCAACGATGCCTATAAAAAATGATAATCGCCATTCAATAGGTAAAGGGCTAAACCAATCATAAAGGAGCCGAACAGCGAAAACACAGTGTTATACCAGTAGAAGTAGATAGGTGTTTCGGATCGGTAGATGTAGTAGTTTTCATATGTGCCTTTATACCAACCGACGAAGACCCCACTTCTAAGAGCTTTTGCTGAATGAAAAATCATCCACAATCCGCAAAGAAGTACACAGATCAATACTAATAATGTATCCCATTCCATATATTGTCTTCTAAAAACAATGTCTTATAAAATTGTTGGAGGGTTGGGCAATGTCGCTTCGTTCAGGTGGTCAGGTGCAAAGTAAGCGTAGCGCATCGTTACCTTAATATCAGTGTGTCCAGGAATGCGCTGGAGTACAAGGATGTTGCCCCCGCGCATCATAACCTCTGCATCCGAAGGGGTTGCATCAACAACTTTCGTACTAGCCCGCTGCTGGCGGGTTTTTTTATGGAACTCCTGCTGCCATTTCGCTGCCAACGGGATTTAAATAAACAAAAAGGCCACTCGCGTGAGTGGCCTAAGTATATGTATTTACTGATAAAATTTGGTGGCCCCTGCTGGACTTGAACCAGCGACCAAGCGATTATGAGTCGCCTGCTCTAACCACTGAGCTAAGGGGCCGTGGCGGTGAATTATAAAGTAACTCCCCGCAGCAATCCAGCCATTCACACCTGCCTGCTGTTTTTATAAACAACGCATAATCAATCCTTTATACTTCCATAACGATGTATCAGCGGGAGTAAAGATGATCAACGACATTCTGGCCCCTGGCCTGCGGGTGGTGTTCTGCGGAATCAACCCGGGCAAGTCCTCGGCGCACACCGGTTTTCACTTTGCCCATCCGGGCAATCGCTTCTGGAAGGTGATCTATCAGGCCGGATTTACCGACAGGTTACTCAAGCCCGAAGAGGAGCTGCACCTGCTGGATACGCGCTGCGGAATTACCATGCTGGTCGAGCGGCCGACGGTGCAGGCAAGCGAGGTCAACCTGCATGAGCTGCGCAGCGGCGGGCGGGAGCTGGTGAAGAAGATTGAAGACTACCAGCCGGCCGCACTGGCGATCCTCGGCAAGCAGGCCTACGAGCAGGCATTCAGCCAGCGCGGGGCTAAGTGGGGTAAGCAGAGCATCATGATTGGCGTTACGCAGGTGTGGGTGTTGCCGAACCCGAGCGGGCTCAACAGGGCGACGCTGGACAAGCTGGTGGAGGCCTACAGGGAGCTGGATGAGGCGCTGATGGTGCGGGGGCTTTAGGGACCTCTACGGCCTGATGCCCTCACCCTGACCCTTTCCCACAGGTCGAGGCAATAAAAAAAGCTCCCCGAGGGGAGCTTTTTCACTGTCAGAACAGATTAGTCGTCCAGGAAGCTACGCAGCACTTCAGAGCGGCTTGGGTGACGCAGCTTACGCAGCGCCTTCGCTTCGATCTGGCGGATACGTTCGCGGGTAACGTCGAACTGTTTACCCACTTCTTCCAGCGTGTGGTCGGTGTTCATATCGATACCGAAACGCATACGCAGCACTTTCGCTTCACGGGCGGTCAGGCCAGCCAGAACATCGTGCGTTGCGGCACGCAGGCTCTCGGTGGTGGCAGAGTCCAGCGGCAGCTCGAGGGTGGTATCCTCGATGAAATCACCCAGATGCGAATCTTCATCATCACCAATTGGTGTTTCCATGGAGATTGGCTCTTTGGCGATCTTCAGCACTTTACGGATCTTGTCTTCCGGCATCAGCATGCGCTCGGCCAGCTCTTCCGGCGTCGGCTCGCGACCCATCTCCTGCAGCATCTGGCGGGAAATACGGTTGAGCTTGTTGATGGTCTCAATCATATGCACCGGAATACGGATGGTGCGCGCCTGATCCGCGATAGAGCGGGTAATAGCCTGACGGATCCACCAGGTTGCGTAGGTGGAGAACTTGTAACCACGACGGTATTCAAACTTGTCTACCGCTTTCATCAGACCGATGTTGCCTTCCTGAATCAGATCCAGGAACTGCAGACCGCGGTTGGTGTATTTCTTGGCGATAGAGATAACCAGACGCAGGTTCGCTTCAACCATCTCTTTCTTCGCACGGCGGGCTTTCGCTTCACCGATGGACATGCGACGGTTGATATCTTTAACCTGCTCGATGGTCAGGCCGGTCTCTTCTTCAATCTGCTGCAGCTTCTGCAGGCCGCGATACACGTCTTCTTTCACGTCGTGCAGTTTTTCAGACCACGGCTTGTTCATCGCAATAGCCGCGTTGAACCAGGTTTCGCTGGTTTCGTTGCCGGTGAAGAGGGTGATGAAGTTCTTCTTCGGCATTTTGCACTGCTCAACGCACAGCTTCATGATGATGCGTTCCTGGGTACGTACGCGATCCATCATCACGCGCATGCTGTTCACCAGGTAGTCGAACTGTTTTGGCACCAGGCGGAACTGTTTGAACACTTCAGACAGTTTCAGGATCTCTTCCTGAGCGGCTGCGTGGCTGCGGCCTTTCGCTTTGATGGTGTCACGCGTCACTTCGTACTGAGTACGCAGCTCGGCAAACTTCTCGCGCGCCAGTTCCGGGTCGATGCTGTTGTCATCATCGGCGCTGTCGTCGTCGCTCTCTTCCTCATCTTCGTCTTCGTCATCATCCATCTCTTCCTGAGACAGTTCAGAACCGACGTGAGTGGCGGTAGGCGCCATATCTTCTTCAGCGTTCGGGTCGACAAAACCGGTGATCAGGTCAGACAGGCGCGCTTCTTCCGCTTCAACGCGATCGTACTGCTCCAGCAGATAGGTGATCGCTTCCGGGTACTCAGCAACAGAGCACTGAACCTGGTTGATCCCATCTTCGATGCGTTTTGCGATGTCAATTTCGCCTTCGCGGGTCAACAGTTCAACGGTACCCATTTCGCGCATGTACATGCGGACCGGGTCAGTGGTACGCCCGATTTCAGATTCCACGCTGGACAGTACCTGTGCAGCAGCTTCTTCCGCATCTTCGTCAGTGTTGTTGGAGGTTTCAGCCAGCAACAGATCATCGGCATCCGGTGCTTCTTCCATCACCTGAATGCCCATGTCATTGATCATTTGGATGATGTCTTCGATTTGATCTGAATCGACGATATCTTCCGGCAGATGGTCATTGACCTCGGCATAGGTCAGATAGCCTTGCTCCTTACCACGTTGGACAAGAAGTTTCAGCTGTGACTGCGGGTTTTGCTCCATAAGACGGTATCCACACTTAATTCGTTTGATTGGTGTCGGCGATGGGGCTGCCAACCTTTAAAGCGAGGGCGTACTTATATTTTTGCCGCTGCCTCTCAGTGCGGCTGCCGGGGGCTTCCCGATCGATATTCGGCACTTAAGCCGTTAAATTTATTTATTTCTTCGCCAGTTCCTGGTTAATCATCCAGAGCTCCCGGCGTTCTTCGCTGCTCAAACCGTGTGTGCGCTCGCGAGCTATCAACTCTTCCTGGCGCAGCTCAAGCATCGAATCAAACATATGGTTGAGTGAGTCGGTGAACGTTTTTTCTGCAATGTCCTTATCTGCTATATCGTCCCACATCGACAATTTTTCAAGGGTAGCGGCCTCTTTTGTGCCGCGATAATGCTCTAAAAGTTGTCCGGTGGTCAGACCTGGCTGAGACAAACAGGTGTTGACCAGTTCTGAAAATAAGCCAAGCCCAGGCAATTTTTCGTGGTTCAAACCCGCCAGCGACGGCACCTGTGGCGCCAGCTCGGGGTTTTGTACCAGTAACCCTATCAGTATACGCATGGTTGTGCGTTTTAGCTGAGGCGCGGGGCGAACCGCACCGTTTTCAGCCTGTTTAGGCATTAAACGTTCAAGCTGGCTGTCATCCAGAATGCCGAGCTTGTTGCCTAGCTCCTGACGCAGGTAGATGCGCAGCGTTTCGCCGGGCACCTGACTGATTAACGGCAGCGCCAGCGTGCTGAGCTGCGCGCGCCCGTCAGGGGTACTCAAATCAACCTGCGGCATCAGGCTGTTAAACAAAAACGTGGAGAGCGGCTGTGCCTGCTCCATCCGCGCTTCAAACGCCGCTTTGCCCTCTTTACGCACCAGCGTATCCGGGTCTTCACCGTCGGGCAGGAACATAAAGCGCAACTGACGCCCGTCGGTCATATAGGGTAGCGCGGTTTCCAGCGCGCGCCAGGCGGCATCGCGTCCGGCGCGGTCTCCGTCGTAACAACAAATCACGTTGTTGGTCACGCGGAACAGCAGCTGGATGTGATCCGCCGTCGTGGACGTTCCTAACGACGCAACCGCGTAGTTAATGTCGTACTGCGCCAGCGCAACGACGTCCATATAGCCTTCGACGACCAGAAGACGCGGAGGTTCCGCGTTATCCTGCTGCGCCTCATAAAGGCCGTAAAGCTGGCGGCCCTTATGGAAAATATCGGTTTCCGGGGAGTTGAGGTACTTCGGCAGGGCATCACCCAGCACGCGACCACCAAAACCAATTACCCGGCCTCGCTTGTCGCGGATTGGGAACATTACCCGTTCGCGGAAGCGGTCGTAGCTTCGTCCCTGGTCGTTGGTGACCAGCATGCCTGCATCGATGAGAGACTTACGATCTTCGCTATTGCCGCCAAAACGTTTTAACACGTTGTCCCAGCCGGGCGGGGCGTAGCCAATAGCGAAACGCGCAATGACATCGTCGCTCAGTCCGCGCTTGTTCAGATACTGACGCGCAGGTTCAGCCGCAGAGTGCTTAAGAGACTGTTGGTAAAACGAATTCAGGCCATCCATCAGTTGATACAGCGTTTGCCGTTGATGGCGCTCGATCTGACTTGGCCCACTGCCAGCTTCATACGGCACTTCAAGGTTATGCATTGCCGCCAGCTCTTCGACGGTTTCAACGAACTCGAGCTTGTCGTAGTTCATTAAAAAATCGACGGCATTACCGTGAGCACCACAGCCGAAGCAATGGTAAAACTGCTTTTCACCGTTTACGGTGAAGGAGGGGGTTTTTTCGTTATGGAACGGACAGCACGCATGGTAATTCTTGCCCTGCTTCTTCAGCTTTACCCGCGCGTCGATGAGATCGACGATGTCGGTTCTGGCGAGCAGGTCATTGATGAAAACGCGTGGGATTCTTCCGGCCATATGCCCCAAAATTTAAGCGACTTATAAACGAAAACAAGCCGCGCATTCCTTCCGGAAGCACGGCCTTACGACTACTACTCTGTCTGTCAATTGAGGGCTGAGGCCCTCAACCAATTAGTACAGACGAGTACGGCGTGCGTTTTCGCGAGCCAGTTTCTTCGCGTGACGTTTCACAGCGGAAGCTTTAGCGCGCTTACGTTCGGTCGTTGGTTTTTCATAAAACTCACGACGACGAACTTCAGCCAGAACACCTGCTTTCTCGCATGAACGTTTGAAGCGACGCAGTGCTACGTCGAACGGCTCGTTTTCACGTACTTTAATTACCGGCATGTAACTCTCACCTTTAATAAATTCGGTTTGCCGCTGGCATCAACGCCAGCTTATTTCAAAATGGTGCGGAATTTTACTGCAAATGCTGCTGCTTTGTAAAGCACCGATGCGATTTTGAAAGGGACTTTAATAAGGGGGAGGAGTATACACGAGCCTTCTTCCTGGGGCGAACAAAGTTTTACATCAACCCGCCCAGGCTCTACACTGCGCGGTATTGAAACGAGGTAAAACAAGTCATGCGTGTACTGGGTATTGAAACATCCTGCGATGAAACCGGCATCGCCATTTACGACGACGAAAAAGGGCTTCTGGCCAACCAACTGTATAGTCAGGTGAAATTGCACGCTGACTACGGCGGCGTCGTGCCTGAACTGGCCTCTCGTGACCACGTGCGTAAAACCGTTCCCCTGATTCAGGCGGCGCTGAAAGAGGCCGGGTTAAGTTCAACCGATATTGATGCCGTAGCCTACACCGCGGGGCCGGGTCTGGTCGGCGCGCTGCTGGTCGGCGCGACGGTTGGCCGTTCGCTGGCCTTCGCGTGGGATGTGCCGGCCATCCCGGTTCACCATATGGAAGGGCACCTTCTGGCGCCGATGCTGGAAGAGAATCCGCCTGAATTCCCGTTTGTGGCGCTGCTGGTCTCCGGCGGCCATACGCAGCTGATTAGCGTCACGGGCATTGGCAAGTACGAGCTGCTGGGCGAGTCAATCGACGACGCTGCCGGTGAAGCGTTCGACAAAACCGCCAAGCTGCTGGGACTCGATTACCCAGGCGGCCCGATGCTGTCCAAAATGGCGGCGCAGGGAACGGAAGGGCGCTTTGTCTTCCCGCGTCCGATGACCGACCGTCCGGGGCTGGACTTCAGCTTCTCCGGGCTGAAAACCTTCGCGGCCAACACGATCCGCAATAACGACGACAGCGAGCAGACCCGCGCCGATATCGCCCGCGCGTTTGAAGATGCGGTGGTGGATACGCTGATGATCAAGTGCAAGCGCGCGCTGGAACAGACCGGCTTCAAGCGTCTGGTGATGGCGGGCGGCGTCAGCGCCAACCGCACGCTGCGCGCGAAGCTCGCCGAGATGATGCAAAAGCGTCGTGGGGAAGTGTTCTACGCCCGTCCCGAATTCTGTACCGATAACGGGGCGATGATTGCCTACGCCGGTATGGTGCGCCTGAACGCTGGCGCAACGTCTGACCTGAGCGTGTCCGTGCGTCCGCGCTGGCCGCTGGCGGAACTGCCTGAGGCGTGAGTTTTTTTGCCCGGTGGCGCTGCGCTTACCGGGCCTACAAAACCGTAGGCCGGGTCAGGCGAAGCCGCCACCCGGCAATAACCCGCACTACACCCGCAGCATCCCTTTCTCTTCCAGAAACGCAATGATCGTTCCCAGACCGTCTCCCGCTTTCAGGTTAGTAAAGGTCCACGGATGCTCGCCTCGCATGCGGTTGGTGTCGCGCTCCATCACCTCCAGCGAGGCGCCGACGTACGGCGCGAGATCGGTTTTGTTGATCACCAGAAAATCGGACTTGGTGATCCCCGGCCCGCCCTTGCGCGGAATTTTTTCCCCTTCGGCCACGTCAATCACGTAGATGGTCAGATCCGCCAGCTCCGGGCTGAAGGTCGCGCTCAGGTTGTCCCCGCCGCTTTCCACGAAGATCAGATCCAGATTGCCGAACTTCTCGCTGAGCGCTTCCACCGCCGCCAGGTTCATCGAGGCGTCTTCGCGGATGGCGGTATGCGGGCAGCCGCCGGTCTCCACGCCCACGATGCGCTCCGGCGCCAGCGCGCCCGCCTCGGTCAGGATGCGCTGATCCTCTTTGGTGTAGATATCGTTGGTCACCACCGCCAGGTGATATGTGTCGCGCATTGCCTTGCAGAGCGCTTCCAGCAGCGCGGTTTTGCCCGACCCTACCGGGCCACCCACGCCCACGCGCAGGGGATGTTTGTAATCAGCCATGTTGACTCCTCAGGAACGGAATAGTCGTGAATATTGGGTTTCGTGGCGCGCGGAGGCGATGGCGGACAGCGGCGTAGCTGCCCCCAGCGCGTCGTCGCGACGTAAAAATGCCTGTTCAAGCCCGGCGGCAAAATGGTCGCTCAGCTCGATAATCAGCTGCTGCGCGGCCTGCTGCCCAAACGGCACCAGCTTGACGCCTGCCATGACCGCGCTCTCAATCCAGCTGTAACCGAGGCTCAGCGCCAGCTCGCGCACGTCAATGCCCCAGCGCACGCCGAGCCACGCCATGCCGCAGAGCTGGCTTTGCCTGCACAGCGCCAGCCATTCTGTCGGGCAGTCCGGCTCCCAGCTTTTGATGAGACGCGTAAAGGCCGCTCCGCGGTTGCGTTCTTCTTCGCGCAGCTCGCGCGTTTCCCGACAGGCGAGCAGGTATGCCGTCCAGCGTTTGGCCGTCGCCAGGTCGTTCCGATTGCAGGCCTGGCAGAGACGGTGAAACAGCGGCAGATCGACGCAGAAAAAACTCTGCTCCATCTGCTGGATCTGCCAGCGTTTAAAGGCGTCGGCGTCCGTGACCCAGCCCGCCTCCACGGCCCACTCCAGCCCCTGCGACCAGGTAAACGACCCGACCGGCAGGCTGCTGCTGGAGAGCTGCATCAGGCGCAGCCACTGGCGGGCGTGCTCCATCAGCTCATCAGCGCCAGCAGGGCGGAGACGATCAGCCCGCCGCCGAAGGTTTTACGCAGCCCGTCGTGACGGCGCAGCAGCAAGCCTGCGGCGAAACTGGCGCACAGCACCGTGGCGCTGGCGAACATAAACCCGCTGGTGAAGAGCCAGAAGTTATGGCCGGACATCTCCACGCCGTGCGCCCAGCCGTGGAACATCGCCAGGGCAGGCACCGCCAGCAGCAGACGGTTTTCAGTCTTAAACATCATCACGCCGCTGACCGCCAGCGAGGCGATAATCAGCATCTCCATGCCGCTAAAGCCGCCGAGCAGGCTGCCCGCAACGGCGCCGACAAGCATCATCCCGAGGGTGGCAAACGGCAGCAGGAGCTTGCGGCCGCTCAGTGCCGAGAGCACGCCTGCGCCCGCTAGCATCAGGAGATGATCGAGCCCGGTCAGCGGATGGAAAAAACCAGCCTGAAAGCTGTCGGCACCGTGGCCGGGATGCGCGAGCGCGGGAACGGAAAAAGCCAGCAGTAACAGGGGGAGTAACTTGCGCATGATGGATCCTTAATGTGAATGGGCGTGAGCGTGGCTATGGCTATGGGCATCGCTGGCATACGCGCCCGCTTCCGGTTCAAACGGCAGGCTGGCGTAGGTCACCTCCAGCCCAAACTGGCGCAGCATATCGTCGAGAACGTGATCGTGGTGATAGCGCAGCTCGCCGGGCATCACCTGCAGCGGCACGTGGCGGTTGCCCAGGTGGTAGCAGGCGCGGGCCAGCAGGAACGGGTCGGCGCAGCGCACCACGGAGACGGACTCAGCCGCTGCGATCACTTCGATCACCTCACTGCCGTCGTCGGTGGTCAGCAGGTCCCCCCCGCGCAGCAGCAGGCCGCGCGGCAGCATCAGCCCGGCTTCGCGCCCGTCGTTCAGCGCTACGCGGGCGCGGCTTTTCACCCGCACGTCAATCGGCAGCGTGACGCTGGCGGTAGTCGGGTGCGCGTGGTCCAGACGTTGGGTCAGATAAATCATCATCACTCCTCAAAACAGGAAATAGCGTTGCGCCATCGGCAGAACGTCAGCCGGTTCGCTGGTTATCAGTTCGCCGTCGACGCGCACCTCGTAGGTTTGCGAGTCGACGGTGATGTTCGGTTGCAGAGCGTTATGGATCATGTCGGCCTTTTTCACCGTCCGGCAGCCTTTCACCACCGCCGTGGCGCTCTGCAGGTTGAGCTGCTGGGGGATACCGTTCGCGTGAGCCGCCTGCGAGACAAACGTCAGTCGCGTGGCGTGGCGCGCGGCGCCCAGCGCGCCAAACATCGGGCGGTAATGGACCGGCTGCGGCGTGGGGATTGAAGCGTTGATGTCGCCCATCGGCGCGCAGGCGATCATCCCGCCCTTGACGATGGTGGCGGGCTTGACGCCGAAGAACGCCGGGGACCAGACCACCAGATCTGCCAGCTTGCCCGCCTCAATCGAGCCCACTTCATGGGCGATACCGTGGGTCAGCGCCGGGTTAATGGTGTACTTGGCGACATAGCGCTTCACGCGGAAGTTGTCGTTATCGCCGGTCTCTTCCGGCAGCGCGCCGCGCTGAACCTTCATGCGGTGCGCGACCTGCCAGGTGCGGATAATCACTTCCCCGACGCGGCCCATGGCCTGCGAGTCTGACGACGTTAGCGAAAACGCGCCGATGTCGTGCAGCACGTCTTCCGCGGCGATGGTTTCACGACGAATGCGGGATTCGGCAAACGCCACGTCCTCGGCGATATCCGGATCGAGGTGATGACAAACCATCAGCATGTCGAGATGCTCGTCGATGGTATTGACCGTGTAGGGCAGCGTCGGGTTGGTGGAGGAGGGCAGAATATTCGGGTGTGCGCAGGCGGTGATGATATCCGGCGCGTGGCCACCGCCCGCCCCTTCGGTGTGGAAGGTGTGGATGGTGCGCCCGCCAATGGCGGCCAGCGTATCTTCGACAAACCCGGACTCGTTCAGCGTGTCGCTGTGCAGCGCCACCTGAATGTCCATCTCTTCGGCCACCTCCAGCGAGCAGTTGATCGCCGCAGGCGTGGCGCCCCAGTCTTCGTGGATCTTCAGCCCGATGGCGCCCGCGGCAATCTGCTCGCGCAGGGCATCCGGGTTGGAGCCGTTCCCCTTGCCGAGCAGGCCGATATTCACCGGAAGCGTATCGGCAGCCTGCAGCATGCGGGCGATATACCACGGCCCCGGCGTGCAGGTGGTGGCGTTGGTACCCGCCGCCGGACCGGTGCCGCCGCCGATCATGGTGGTGACGCCGGAGACCAGCGCCTCTTCCGCCTGCTGCGGGCAGATCCAGTGGATGTGGGTGTCGATCCCGCCAGCGGTAACGATCTTCCCTTCGGCGGCAATCACTTCCGTCGCCGCGCCAATCGGGATCGTCACACCGGGCTGGATGTCCGGGTTCCCGGCTTTACCGACGGCAAAGATCCGCCCGTTCTTGACGCCGATATCGGCTTTCACGATCCCCCAGTGATCGACGATCAGCGCGTTGGTCAGCACCAGATCCACGCAGTCGTCTGCGGTCATCTGCCCCTGACCCATGCCGTCGCGGATCACCTTCCCGCCGCCGAACTTGACCTCTTCGCCGTAGATCGTGAGATCGTCTTCCACTTCAATCCACAGCTCGCTGTCGGCCAGCCGCACTTTATCGCCGGTGGTGGGGCCGAACATATCGGCATAGGCCTGGCGCGAAATCTCAGCCATGTTTCACCTCACCCATTACCTCGCCGCGAAAGCCGACAATGCGCTGCGCACCCGTGACCTGAACCAGCGTCACTTCGCGCTTCTGGCCGGGCTCAAAGCGCACGGCGGTGCCTGCCGGGATGTTCAGCCGGTAGCCCCGGGTGACCTCACGGTCAAACTTCAGCGCCGGGTTGACCTCGTAAAAGTGATAGTGCGATCCGACCTGGATCGGCCTGTCGCCGTGGTTTTCGACAATCACGGTTTGGGTTTCGCGCCCGACGTTGATCGCAATCGCGCCGGGCTGGATCTGGTATTCGCCTGGGATCATCACGCGCTCCTTAGACGATCGGGTTGTGGACGGTGACGAGCTTGGACCCGTCCGGGAAGGTGGCTTCCACCTGGATATCCGGGATCATCTCCGGCACGCCCTCCATTACCTGGTCGCGCGTCAGGACGTGGCGGCCCGCCTCCATCAGCGAGGCGACGGTTTCACCATCGCGCGCGCCTTCCATGATGAAGGCGCTGATCAACGCGACCGATTCCGGGTAATTGAGCTTTACCCCGCGCGCAAGGCGGCGTTCGGCAACCAGCGCGGCGGTAAACAGCAACAGCTTGTCTTTTTCTCTGGAGGTCAGTTCCATAACGTTTCTCTTATGTCTGCCAGATACGCGGCGAACAGGCGGTTTTGGTGGTGAGGAGCGGGCGAAGCGACTGCCAGATGTCGCGCATCGCCCGCTGGCAAATCAGGTTATCGTGGGAGAGAAAACGCACCGACAGCAGCTCGTCGGTGAGCGTTGCCCCCGCAAAATGGCCCAGAGGCGCGAGCAGCGCGCGCACCGCGTCGAGATGTTCTTCATTGGCCGGATAGAACAGCAGCGTGCCGATCCACGGGTGTCCGGCAACGGGCGTGAGATCGCCGTCGCCGAGGTGCTGGCGCTCAATCAGGCGCGGCTCGTCCTCAACCCAGACTTCAAGGCGGCTCTCCAGCGTGCCGTGGCTGAAGGTCTCACCGATCACCGGGCGTCCCAGACAGTACAGCTCCCACGCCAGCAGCGTGCTGGAGGCCTTCAGGTGGAAGACGGAGCGCAGCGCGGCATTCGCCCCGGGGAAGATAATGGTGTCCTGCGGCAGCCACTCCAGCGTGGCGTCTTCATCAAGGTAAAAGTGCTGGCTCAGACGCGCCTGCGGGCCGCTGCTGCGATAAAACTTGCTGGCGCCGGGCATGGTGATAAGCGTGTGGCTTTTGGCGTCCAGCCGAACGGAAATGTCCAGCGTATCGCCGCCCACAACCCCGCCCGGCGGGTGCAGCAGGTAAAGGTGGCAGGTCTCGCCTTCAGGGTAAAACGGACGCTGAACGGTAAGCGGCCCGACGTGATGAGCGGAGTGCAGGAGGGTTTTCTCAGGGGTGTGACAAAACTGCAGGGCAAGCGACGCCTGCCAGCCTTTGTAAGAATTATCAGTGACCTGAGCTGCTAACATGCTGCATCCATCTGCGCATCATCGGGGTCGTTTCAGTATGCCCTGGCAGAATTGAAGGCTGTCATATGAGTCGCTTATGGATAAAAAAACGGCTCATATGAGCCGGTTTCAAACTTTTGATAATCGCCCGGCGGCGCTACGCTTGCACGGGCATACAAGAGAATGCGCAATGTAGGCCGGGTAAGCGCAGCGCCACCCGGCAGGAAAGGCTAGCGGTAATCCTCCGCATCCACATCATACCCCGACGGCTCCCAGCGGATCGCCAGCAGCGAGGCCAGGCCGATAAACGGCGCCAGTGCAATTACCCAGAACACGGCGGTATCGAGTGAGGCGACCAGCAGCGGGAACAGGAACAGCGACAGCGTCGAGCTGGTGCGCATCAGCGTCTGGTTAAGGCCAACGCCGACGCCGCGCAGCGAGGTCGGGTAGCTCAGTGAGGCAAACGTCATGGTATGCGCGCCCGGGCCGAAGCCCTGGCCGAACAGGAAGAGCGCCAGCATTGCCACGGCAAGCACGCCTTCGGTGGCGCCTTCCGGACGACCAATCAGCCCCAGGCCCAGCAGCGCGACCAGCTGACAGGCGTAACCCGCCAGCGACATCCGCCAGGCGCCGAAGCGCGGCACGTAGCGTACCGCCAGCAGTCCGCCAACGAAGGCAAACAGCAGGTTAAGCGCCAGAGAAATCAGGATGGTGGTCAGCATCGACTGGACGAAGAAGCTGGAGATGATCACCGGCAGACCAAACGCCACCGCGTTATAGGCGAACGAAGAGACGACGGACAGCAGCGTGGCGAGCGTCGTGCGGCGTAAGTAGACGCCGCGGAACAGGTTCAGATAGTTGGACCATTTCGCTTTATTCACGACGGGAGCTGGCTGGCTGAGCGCATCCTGCGGCACGTGGGCATTGATGTTATACGACTGACGTAAAATGGACGCCGCCTCCTTCAGGTTGCCCTGATTTGCCGCCCAGACCGGCGATTCGCTCATGTAGCGGCTGCGGATGGCAATAATCACCAGCGCGGGCACTGCGCCAAAGCCGAGAATCAAACGCCACAGCCAGTCGCTGTGGCTTTCCGGCAGTACGGCGTAGAAGAAGAGCACCAGCAGGTAGGAGATACTGATGGCGGCATACCAGGTGGGGCACCACATGGCGACGCTGGAGGCCTTATTGCCGGGGCCTTTTAGCCTGGCGAACTCGCTTAAAAATGCCATCGCCACGGGAAGGTCGATCCCGACGCCAAGCCCCATGACAAAGCGGGCACCCGCCAGCACATATTCGTTCGGGGCCAGCGCACAGGCGATGGCGGCCACCACGAAGAAGAGCATGTCGGCCATAAAGACGCGATAGCGCCCGATTTTATCCGTGAGATAACCGCCGAGCAGCGCCCCGACAATCGCGCCAAACGTAATGGCGGACGCCACCATGCCGGTACCGGCGGGCGTCAGGTTAAATTCGCGGGTGATATCTTTTATGCCGAAGGCCAGCGCGCCCAGATCGTAGGCATCGAGGAAAATCCCGCCCAGCGCGATACCGATCACGATGCGAGCATTGGCCCGGCCCTGAGAACCATCATTAACGAGGCGTGAAACATCCGATGCGCTGCGCACCCACTGGATGTCGCCATCGGAACGTTTTCCTGCCGTTGAAAGGGGAGTTGTTTCTGTGATTTCTGCCATTTTCTTCTTATGTGGTTGTGTTGTGTCATTAACAGTTACCACAGGCAGAAGGTGACCAAAATCACATTTGGCTATAAGGCATAACTAACCTTACGGAGCGTCTTTTTTCTTCCTCTTGAGCTTCGTCCAGATTTTGGTCTCCTGACGACGCCACAGGCGCTGAATATTGTCGTGATGACGCAGCAGGATAAGGCAGGAGAGCATCGATACCGGGAAGGTGAACTGAGGTTTGAACCACCAGACGTAGAACGGGGCAATCAGCGCGCTGACGATCGCGCCCAGCGACGAATAGCCGCTCAGCAGAATGGTGAGCAGCCAGGTGCCAGCCATCACGCCGGTTAAATCCCAGCCGATAGGTGCAATGGCACCAAAGGCGGTTGCCACGCCTTTACCGCCTTTAAAACCGAAGAATACGGGCCAGATGTGGCCGACACAGGCAGCAATGGCAATGAGGCCCAGCCAGAACGGCGTGACGCCCAGCGCATACGCGCCCCAGACGGGTAGCATCCCTTTCAGAACATCAAAAATCAAAACCGCTACGGCTGCTCCCTTGCCGCCAATTCGTAGTACGTTGGTCGCTCCCGGATTCCCGGAACCACTTTCACGCGGGTCAGGTAACCCGGCGATGCGGCAGACCAGAATGGCGCTGGAGATTGAGCCGCAAAGATAGGCGAGGAGGATCATTCCAGGCGCGATTGCACTCATAACGCTGTTCCGTTTTGAAAATGTATCTGTATTCTCAGCATCTGTGGATAATACGCATAATTCGCCGGAAGTGGTATCCGGTTTAGCCAAAAAGCAGGCAGGTCGTGATGGATATTGTATTTATAGAGCAACTTTCGGTAATCACCACTATTGGTGTTTACGACTGGGAACAGACCATCGAGCAGAAGCTCGTGTTCGATATCGAAATGGGATGGGATAACCGCAAGTCGGCAAAAAGCGATGACGTGAACGACTGTCTCAGCTACGCCGACATCAGTGAAACGGTCATCGGCCACGTGGAAGGGCAACGTTTTGCGCTGGTCGAACGGGTGGCGGAAGAGGTCGCAGAATTGCTGCTGGAAAAATTCAACTCACCGTGGGTGCGCATCAAGCTGAGCAAACCGGGCGCGGTGGCGCGCGCGGCCAACGTGGGCGTCATTATCGAGCGTGGCACAAATCTGAAAGGCAAGATTTAACGTCATAATAGCTAAACCATTTTAGGTTATACCGGTCTTAAAGCTGTATCTTTCACGGTAGCCGTTGGGGCGACCGTTTTTTTTATATTTTTTTAGGGGTTTATAGATGAGCGATATGCACTCGCTGCTGGTGGCGGCAATACTGGGTGTGGTCGAAGGATTGACGGAGTTTTTACCGGTTTCCAGTACCGGCCATATGATTATTGTTGGTCATCTGCTGGGCTTTGAAGGCGATACTGCAAAAACGTTTGAAGTGGTTATCCAGCTGGGTTCGATTCTGGCGGTGGTGGTGATGTTCTGGCGCCGTCTGTTTGGCCTGATCGGTATCCATTTTGGCCGCCCGCCGCAGCACGAAGGGATGAGTAAAGGCCGCCTGTCGCTGATCCATATTCTGCTCGGGATGATCCCGGCGGTGGTGCTGGGCCTGGTATTCCACGACACCATTAAATCACTGTTCAACCCGATTAACGTGATGTACGCGCTGGTGGTGGGCGGCTTCCTGCTGATCGCTGCGGAAGTGCTGAAGCCAAAAACGCCGCGCGCGGAAGGTCTGGATGATATGACGTATCGTCAGGCGTTTATCATTGGCTGCTTCCAGTGTCTGGCGCTGTGGCCGGGCTTTTCCCGTTCAGGCGCAACCATCTCCGGTGGGATGCTGATGGGCGTAAGCCGTTACGCCGCGTCAGAGTTCTCATTCCTGCTGGCGGTGCCGATGATGATGGGCGCCACCGCGCTTGACCTCTATAAAAGCATCGGTTTCCTCACCACGGGCGACATTCCGATGTTCGCCGTCGGCTTCATCACCGCGTTTATCGTGGCGCTGATTGCCATCAAAACCTTCCTGCAGCTGATTAAGCGTATCTCGTTCATTCCGTTCGCGATCTACCGCTTTATCGTTGCCGCTGCGGTGTACGTGGTCTTCTTCTGACCGACTGCCCTCAGTCTTTTGGCTGAGGGCAATGCTTTTCCTTCCACTCTGATACCGCCTGAATTCGCCGTTTTGTCAGCTCTTCCCGAATCTCCGGTCCTTTGAATCCCGCCTCGACAACGTCCTTCGTCGGCACCGCTTTGGCTACCTCCCAGGCTTTACGCAGTAAACGTCCCTGCGGGTAGTCACAGGCTTCAAACCCGGTGCGCCCGCGCACGTCAGCCTCGCTGGTGAGCGCGATCTGCTCCACGCGCTGGGGTTTGCGCCAGGCGTCGATGTTATCGAACAGCTTAACGATGGTGGCCGGTTTCAGGATCGGGAAGGTGTGGATCAGGTCGTGGAATTCGGCCACCAGTTTCGCCAGATCGCGGATTTCGTTCGGCACGCGCAGGCGCTGGCACAGCCCTTCGACCAGCTTCACCCCTGCCGGACCGTGCCCGTGATGCCGCGGCCAAAGCTCTTTTGGCGTTAAGCCTTTGCCGAGATCGTGGCACAGGGTGGAAAAGCGCACGTCCACGTCAGGGCTGAGCATGGCCGCCATGCTCAGGGTCATCAGCGTGTGCACGCCGGTGTCAATCTCCGGATGCCATTTCGCCGGAGCCGGTACGCCAAACAGCGCGTCTATTTCCGGGAACAGCACCTTCAGGGCGCCGCAGTCGCGCAGCACCTGGAAAAAGACCTGCGGGTTACGCGTGGTGAGCGCATTCTCGGTCTCTTTCCAGACGCGCTCTGGCGTCAGGTGTTCAAGCTCGCCCGCCTCGGTCATGACGGTCATCAGCGCCATGGTCTCATCGGCAATGCGGAAGCTGAGATGGGCGTAACGCGCGGCAAAACGCGCCACGCGCAGCACGCGGAGCGGATCTTCAGAAAACGCCGGAGAGACGTGACGTAAGAGACGGTTGCGCAGATCGTCCTGGCCGCCATAAGCGTCAATAATCTGGCCGTGCTCGTCCTGCGCCAGCGCGTTAATGGTCAGATCGCGACGCAGGAGATCGTCCTCCAGCGTGACGTCCGGCGCGGCATAGCAGGTGAAGCCCGTATAGCCCGAACCTGACTTCCGCTCGGTACGCGCCAGGGCATACTCTTCGCGGCTTTTCGGGTGTAAAAAGACGGGAAAATCGCGGCCTACCTGCTGGTAGCCCGCGTCGAGCATCTCTTCCGGGGTGGCGCCAACCACCACCCAGTCTTTATCTTTGACCGGCAGACCTAACAACGCATCACGTACCGCACCACCGACCAGATAACTCTTCACGCCTGACACTCCCGTTTTCTCTTTTCCAGAATGATACGTAAGTCTGGCAGAGAAGACGAATTAGTTCATCCAGCGATCTTTACGTTTACGGCTTGGGATCAGGTGCGGCAGAACCAGACCCAGCACCAGGCCGACGCCCAGCACGCCGCCGCCATACATAAACCACTGCATGATGATGGTGCGCTGTTTGTCATCGAGCTGCAGGTTGGCGGCATTCACTTTCTTCTGCGCGACAATCAGCTCGTTTTTCAGCTTCTGGTTCTCTTCTTTCAGGCCGTTAATCACCCCGTCGCTCTGCGCCACTTTCTGCTGCATCTCGGCGGTACGCTGGTTCCAGGTTCCGTCGATATTGTTCAGCTTGTCGGTCAGGGTTTTCACCTGATTTTCCAGATCCGGTACGCGGGTGCGCAGGCTTGGCACGGTGCTCAGCTCTTTCAGCGGGATCCAGGACGTACGGCCAGAACTGTCGCGAACCTGACCGTAGTTGGTGTCCGCGTTGGTCTGTAACAGGGTGACTTCCTCGCCGGCATTCACCGTACCCACGAGGCGATAATTATCTCCGGGGCCACTGCGTACCCAGGTGTTCAGTTCGTCAGAAACGTAACGCTTCTCTTCAGCGTGCACTGCGGTTGCGGCGCTAAAAGCGAGTAAAGTAAGTCCAATCAGGCGTAATTTAAGCATCATTAGTCGTTATTTTCATAAATAGTGGAACGATAGTAGTGGCAACAGTGTCTCTACGCAAAGCATTCATCAGCAATCAGAATCATCTGTGTCACGACTCTACACATTTACGCCCGTCAAATTGCTCATTGCATGGCAATTTGGCGCAAAATACTATGTACTGACAAACAAATGGCGAGGAAGTTCGCCCTCATTGACGCGTCTGTGACGCCCGCAAAAGTACAAGGCTATGGCTCAGGAAATCGAATTAAAATTTATCGTCGAAAAAGACAGCGTTGACGCACTCCGCCAGCATCTGCATACGCTCTCCGGCGAACACCATGCACCGGTACAACTGCTTAATATCTATTACGAAACGCCGGATAACTGGCTACGCCGCCACGATATGGGGTTGCGCATCCGTGGCGCGAGTGGGCGCTACGAGATGACGATGAAAATTGCCGGCCGCGTGGTCGGCGGGTTACATCAGCGTCCGGAATACAATATCGACATCAGTCAGCCAGAACTTGAGCTGGAACGTTTTCCGGCGGACGTCTGGCCGGAAGGCGAGCTGCCTGCCACGCTGGCGGAGCAGGTGCAGCCGCTGTTCAGCACCGATTTCTGGCGCGAGAAATGGCTGGTGACGGAAGGTAAAAGCCGCATCGAAATCGCCCTCGATCTGGGTGAGGTGAAGGCGGGTGAGTACCAGGAGCCGATCTGCGAACTGGAGCTTGAGCTGCTGGAAGGGGATGCAAATGACGTGCTGAAGCTGGCGCGCAGGCTGGTGAACCAGTCCGGATTGCGCCAGGGGAGCCTGAGCAAAGCCGCGCGGGGTTACCATCTGGCCGCCGGAAATGCGCCGCGCGTGCTGAAAGAGACGACCATTTTGCGCGTTGCGCCGAAAGCCAGCGTTGAGCAGGGGCTGGAAGCCGCGCTGGAGCTGGCGCTTTCTCAGTGGCAGTACCATGAAGAGCTGTGGGTACGAAATGTGAAAAACGCCAAATCCCACGTGCTGGCGGCCATTGCCCTGGTGCGCCATACCCTGACGCTCTTCGGCGGTATTGTTCCTCGCAAAGCGAGCGCTCACTTACGTGATCTGCTGACGCAAACCGAAACGCTGATGCTCTCGGACGTCTCTGCGCAGACGGCGATCTACAGTCCGCAAGCCGCTTCGGCAAAACTGGCGCTGACCGAGTTTCTGGTGACGCGCGGCTGGCGCGCCTTCCTGGATGCGAAAGCCGAGGCTAAAATCGCGGAAAACTTTAAGCGTTTCGCAGATATTCATCTTTCCCGTCATGCGGCCGAACTGAAGAGCACCTTTGCATATCCGCTCGGCGATAAGTATGGCGATCAGCTTCCCCGTCTTTCGCGCAACATCGACAGCATGCTGCTCCTTTCCGGTGCCTACGACGGGCCACAGGCGCAGGCGTGGCTGGAAAACTGGCAGGGGCTGAAGCATGCCATCGAAACCCGTCAGCATATTGAGATAGAGCATTTCCGTAACGAGGCCATTTCGCAGGAGCCGTACTGGCTGCACAGCGGAAAACGTTAACTCTGGCAAGGAACCCCTAGAATGCCGCTTTCTTCACCGTTACAGCAGCAGTGGCAGACCGTTTGCGAACGTCTGCCTGAGTCATTACCGGCGTCATCGTTAAGCGAGCAGGCGAAAAGCGTGCTCGTCTTCAGTGATTTTGTGCAGGAAAGCATCGCCGTCTACCCGGACTGGCTGGCGGAGCTTGAGAACGCACCGCCGCAGGCGGACGAGTGGCGGCACTATGCCGGCTGGCTGCATGCCGCGCTTGAAGACGTCGCGGATGAGGCGACGCTGATGCGCGTCCTGCGTCAGTTCCGCCGTCGTGTGATGGTGCGCATTGCCTGGGCGCAGGCGCTGGAGCTGGTGAGTGAAGAGAGTACGCTGCAGCAGTTAAGCGAGCTGGCGCAGACGCTGATTGTCGCCGCGCGCGACTGGCTCTACGCCGCCTGCTGTAAAGAGTGGGGCACGCCGTGCAGCGAGGAAGGGGTTCCTCAGCCGCTGTTGATTCTGGGGATGGGCAAGCTGGGCGGCTGCGAGCTGAACTTTTCCTCCGATATCGACCTGATTTTCGCCTGGCCTGAGAACGGCTCCACGCGCGGCGGCCGTCGCGAGCTGGACAACGCCCAGTTCTTTACCCGCCTCGGTCAGCGTCTGATTAAGGCGCTGGATCAGCCGACGCAGGACGGTTTTGTCTACCGCGTGGACATGCGCCTGCGTCCGTTCGGCGACAGCGGGCCGCTGGTGCTGAGCTTTGCCGCGCTGGAGGATTACTACCAGGAGCAGGGGCGCGACTGGGAGCGTTACGCGATGGTCAAAGCGCGGATCATGGGCGACAGCGATGACGCCTACGCCAACGAGCTGCGCGCCATGCTGCGCCCGTTCGTGTTCCGTCGCTACATCGACTTCAGCGTCATCCAGTCCCTGCGTAATATGAAAGGGATGATCGCCCGTGAGGTGCGCCGTCGCGGTCTGAAGGACAACATCAAGCTCGGCGCGGGCGGCATTCGCGAAATCGAATTTATCGTCCAGGTCTTCCAGCTGATTCGCGGCGGGCGCGAGCCGTCGCTACAGTCCCGCTCGCTGCTGCCGACGCTGAGCGCCATTGAGCAGCTTCACCTGCTGCCGGACGGCGACGCGCAAACCCTGCGCGAGGCCTATCTTTTCCTGCGCCGTCTGGAAAACCTGCTGCAAAGCATCAACGACGAACAGACCCAGACCCTGCCGGGGGATGACCTTAACCGGGCGCGTCTGGCCTGGGGGATGCGCGTGGATGACTGGTCAACGCTGACCGAACGGCTCGATGCCCATATGGCAGGCGTGCGCCGCATCTTCAACGAGCTGATCGGTGATGACGAAAGCGAATCGCAGGACGATGCCCTTTCCGAGCACTGGCGTGAGCTGTGGCAGGACGCGCTCCAGGAAGATGACACCACGCCGGTGCTGTCGCACCTAACCGACGACGCGCGCCATCGCGTGGTGGCGCTGATTGCCGATTTCCGTCTTGAGCTGAACAAGCGCGCCATTGGCCCGCGCGGCCGTCAGGTACTGGATCACCTGATGCCGCACCTGCTGAGCGAGGTCTGCTCGCGGGCGGATGCGCCGGTGCCGCTGTCGCGCATGATGCCGCTGCTGAGCGGGATCATCACGCGCACCACGTACCTTGAGCTTTTGAGCGAGTTTCCGGGGGCGCTGAAGCACCTGATTTCCCTCTGCGCCGCCTCCCCGATGGTGGCCAACAAGCTGGCGCGCTACCCTCTGCTGCTGGATGAGCTGCTCGACCCGAACACCCTGTATCAACCCACGGCGACGGATGCCTACCGTGACGAGCTGCGTCAGTATCTGCTGCGCGTGCCGGAAGAGGACGAAGAGCAGCAGCTGGAGGCGCTGCGACAGTTTAAGCAGGCCCAGATGCTGCGCGTGGCGGCGGCGGATATCGCCGGAACGCTGCCGGTAATGAAAGTGAGCGATCACTTAACCTGGCTCGCGGAAGCGATCATCGACGCGGTCGTGCAGCAGGCGTGGGTGCAGATGGTGGCCCGCTACGGCCAGCCGAAGCACCTTGCTGACCGGGAGGGGCGAGGCTTTGCCGTGGTCGGTTACGGCAAGCTCGGCGGCTGGGAGCTGGGATACAGCTCCGATCTGGATTTAATTTTCCTGCACGACTGCCCGGCGGACGTGATGACCGACGGCGAGCGTGAGATTGACGGGCGTCAGTTCTATCTGCGCCTGGCCCAGCGCATCATGCACCTGTTCAGCACCCGCACTTCGTCGGGCATTTTGTATGAAGTCGATGCCCGCCTGCGTCCGTCCGGCGCGGCGGGTATGCTGGTCACCTCAACGGAGTCCTTCGCCGATTATCAGAAGAATGAAGCCTGGACCTGGGAGCATCAGGCGCTGGTGCGCGCCCGCGTGGTGTATGGCGATCCGCAGCTTAAAACGCAGTTCGATGCCGTCCGTAAGGAGGTCATGACCACCCCGCGCGAGGGCAGTACGCTGCAGACGGAAGTGCGCGAAATGCGCGAGAAAATGCGCGCGCACCTGGGTAATAAACACCGCGATCGCTTTGATATCAAAGCCGACGAGGGCGGGATTACCGATATTGAGTTCATTACCCAGTATCTGGTGCTGCTCCACGCGCACGACAAGCCGAAGCTGACCCGCTGGTCGGATAACGTGCGCATTCTGGAGCTGCTGGCGCAAAACGACATTATGGACGAGCAGGAGGCGCAGGCTTTAACCCGCGCCTACACCACGCTGCGCGACGAGCTGCATCACCTGGCGCTACAGGAGCAGCCGGGGCACGTGGCGCTGGACTGTTTTGTCGCAGAGCGCGCTCAGGTAACGGCCAGCTGGCAGAAGTGGCTGGTGGAACCGTGCGTAACAAATCAAGTGTGATATTATCGCGCGCAAATTGTGAATCTTTCTGGAGTCAGGAATGAAAGTAACACTGCCAGAGTTTGAACGTGCTGGGGTAATGGTTGTTGGGGATGTGATGCTGGATCGCTACTGGTACGGCCCGACCAGCCGCATCTCTCCGGAAGCACCGGTACCGGTGGTTAAGGTCGACACCATTGAAGAGCGTCCCGGCGGCGCGGCAAACGTGGCGATGAACATAGCCTCTCTGGGCGCGCACTCGCGTCTGGTTGGCCTGACCGGTATCGACGATGCGGCGCGCGCGCTGAGCAAGTCGCTGGCGGACGTGAACGTGAAGTGTGACTTCGTTTCTGTTCCGACCCACCCGACCATCACCAAGCTGCGCGTGCTGTCACGTAACCAGCAGCTGATCCGCCTTGACTTTGAAGAAGGGTTCGAAGGCGTTGATCCCGAGCCGCTGCACGAGCGCATTAACCAGGCGTTAGGCAATATCGGCGCGCTGGTGCTGTCCGACTACGCGAAAGGCGCGCTGGCCAGCGTGCAGACGATGATCCAGCTGGCGCGTAAGGCCAGCGTACCGGTGCTGATCGATCCTAAGGGCACCGACTTTGAGCGCTATCGCGGCGCAACCCTCCTGACGCCAAACCTCTCCGAGTTTGAAGCGGTGGCGGGCAAATGCAAAACCGAGGAAGAGCTGGTTGAGCGCGGCATGAAGATCATTGCTGACTTCGAATTATCTGCGCTGCTGGTGACCCGCTCCGAGCAGGGGATGACGCTGCTGCAGCCGGGCAAGGCGCCGCTGCATATGCCAACCCAGGCGCAGGAAGTGTATGACGTGACCGGTGCCGGTGATACGGTGATCGGCGTGCTGGCAGCGACGCTGGCGGCGGGGAACTCCCTGGAAGAAGCGTGCTACTTCGCCAACGCCGCGGCAGGTGTGGTCGTCGGTAAACTCGGTACCTCAACCGTTTCCCCAATCGAGCTGGAAAACGCGGTGCGCGGCCGTGCGGACACCGGTTTCGGTGTGATGACCGAAGAGGAACTGAAAGTGGCCGTTGCTGCCGCGCGCAAGCGCGGTGAAAAAGTGGTGATGACTAACGGCGTGTTCGACATCCTGCACGCGGGCCATGTCTCTTATCTGGCGAATGCGCGAAAGCTGGGCGATCGCCTGATTGTGGCGGTGAACAGCGATGCGTCGACGAAGCGCCTGAAGGGTGAAACGCGTCCGGTGAACCCGCTTGAGCAGCGTATGATCGTGCTCGGCGCGCTGGAAGCCGTGGACTGGGTGGTGTCGTTTGAAGAAGACACCCCGCAGCGCCTGATTGCCGGTATTCTGCCGGACCTGCTGGTGAAGGGCGGGGATTACAAGCCGGAGCAAATCGCGGGTAGCGAAGAGGTCTGGGCCAACGGCGGTGAGGTGATGGTGCTTAACTTTGAGGATGGGTGTTCCACCACCAACATCATCAAGAAGATCCAGAAAGACAGTCAGTAAAAAACGGGCCTATTGGCCCGTTTTTTATGTCGGGTGGCGGCTGCGCCTTACCCGACCTACGCGTTCATTCAGGCCCGGTAAGGCGTAGCCGCCACCGGGCTCAACAGGCCGCACTTACTCCTGGTTATCCACCGGCGGAATGGCTGGCGCTGGCTTCACTTCTTCCGGCGCATTGCGGTTTTCCAGCTCGGTCAGACGCTGTTCCAGCAGTGCCAGCTTCTCGCGGGTGCGCAGCAGAACCTGGGTCTGCACGTCAAACTCTTCGCGGCTGACGAGATCAAGGCGAACCAACTGCGCCTGCAGCGTCTGGCGGATTTTCTTCTCAACGTCATCACCAAATTCACGAATGCCTTTTGGCATAGACTCGTGAACCTGACGCGCAATTTGCTCAATTTTCTTCGGGTCAATCATTGTCGTTTCCCTTGATGAAAAGGTGTTAGTGTCCATTGTAGCGCGTCATGCCCGGGGTAAACAAAATTGTTTGATGCTTATGCATTGCCCAGGATAATCAATAGCGTTATAGTTATCTCGCTTATTCTCAGGGCGGGGCGAAATTCCCCACCGGCGGTAAATCAGCTTAACGCTGAAAGCCCGCGAGCGCTTTGGGTGAATTCTCAAAGGTCAGCAGATCCGGTGTAATTCCGGGGCCGACGGTTAGAGTCCGGATGGGAGAGAGTAACGATCCAGTCGGGCATGGGCCCGCTCACGTTATCTTTTTGCCGCTTATACGGCGCTCCTAAGACTGCCCTGATTCTGGTAACCATAATGTTAATGAGGTTTTTTTACCATGAATCAGACGCTACTTTCCTCTTTTGGCACTTCAACTCAACGTGTTGAACATGCACTGGATGCACTGCGCGAAGGCCGCGGTGTGATGGTGCTTGACGATGAAAACCGTGAAAACGAAGGCGACATGATTTTCGCCGCCGAAAACATGACCGTTGAACAGATGGCGCTGACCATCCGTCACGGCAGCGGCATCGTATGCCTGTGTATTACCGAAGATCGTCGTAAGCAGCTCGAGCTGCCGATGATGGTCGAAAACAACACCAGCGCCTTTGGTACCGGATTTACCGTGACCATTGAAGCGGCGCATGGCGTGACCACCGGTGTGTCTGCGGCTGACCGTCTGACCACCGTACGTGCCGCGATTGCTGATGATGCGAAGCCATCCGATCTGCATCGTCCAGGCCACGTCTTCCCACTGCGCGCGCAGGCGGGTGGCGTGCTGACCCGCGGCGGTCACACCGAAGCGACGATCGACCTGGTGACGCTGGCTGGCTTCAAACCTGCGGGCGTGCTGTGTGAACTGACCAACGATGACGGCACCATGGCGCGTGCGCCAGAGTGCATCACCTTCGCACGTCTGCACAACATGCCGGTGGTAACGATTGAAGATTTGATCGAGTATCGCCAGGCGCACGAGCGCAAAGCCAGCTGAAATGGCTGATGTGAAAAAGCCGGGGAAACCCGGCTTTTTTGTCTCTAGTGGTAGTTAATTTTGAACAGCACCACCGTTTCGAACGGCCCGGACTGGATCGCTTTTCCTTCGACCGGCGACAGCTCTGCGGTGTATTGCTGCTCATGCTCAAGCGTGCTGCCCGTAAAATCCACGTATTCGTTGTAGTGGTTAAAGGTGTAGGGCTCGGTTCCGTTAAGGATCCTCAGCTTCAGGCCATTGCCTATCAGCAGTGCGGTATCGTTGGCGGTAAGCGCTTCATTTGTATAGAACGACGAGTCCATTTTGAAGCCATCTGAACATTGGGCATCCTGCACTTTCGTCGTCTTCACCGAAAAGGTCCGTTTACGCGTCTGTTGATTCACAATATCGCGTGCGCTAAAGGTGCCGAAATCAATCTCCTGGTTCTCAGGGTAAATACTGAACGTTGCCCCGCAGTCCAGAACGGTAATATTTTGCAGCCCGTTGATGTGATATTTGAGGTTTTTCGCATCCGACATCTGGTTCACGCCGCCTTTTCCGTCAAACTGGACAACGATGTAATCGCTCAGCGAGCTGACGTAGCCGTGAGGCGGCATGGCTTTAATTTTTACGTATAAGCGCAGACGAGCAATGAAGGTTCGTGAAGTGTGGATATCATCCGGGTTACCGGAACAGATACGATTTTCCCATCCCATTTGTCGGATCTGCTCGGGGGTATAAATCGTGATGTTTTGGTTGTCCAGACATTGTCGGGTATCGACGCCGTTAGGCTGGCCTTTTGCATCGTAGTCTATCCCTTCATAGGTTACGCCCAGTTCATAATAGGGATCGGAGGTTGAAGGATAAGGATTCACCCAGCCAAAAATATCCTCCGGTTGAAAGCTGCTTGTGACATTGTGGTTGCATGTCACCGGGATTTTGATGTCATCCGATTCCCAAATTTTCTCACCTGCCTGTGCATTACTGGGGATAGCAAACGGCGAGATCGTTTTAGTTTCTTCTACGGGGCCGCCCGAACCGCCCAGGTAGCAGTCGAGCGCCAGCGCTTCTCTTAAAGGCAGCACTGAGAGCAGCACTATGAACAATACGTTAGCGAGATTGCGCATCTTTTTCGATCTTCCGTTCGGTGAGCGAGCACTGCGCCGTTCCCGCGCACTGTACGTCGACCTTTTTCAGCGCGCCGTAATCGTCGATATAACCGATGCTGTAATAGTTACCGTGGTAGTCACCCGTAGAGGTTGTTGCTGTCGCGAAAGGCGCAAGCATCAGGCTGTCGAAGCCCGGCAGCATGGTTCTGGCATTCTTACTGAGCCACGCCAGCGTGATGTAGTACGGCGTCGGGTTATGTATGGTCAGCCCTTTCGCAGTAGCTGAAATTTCCATCCGCATTTCCGCCTGCTCGCCGGGTTTTTTGGTAATCGCTTTAGGGCGCCAGAACAGCTTGATCCTGCTCTGCATCGCCACCTGCATGACGCTGCGTGCATCGCTGGCGCTGGTGCTTTTCGGCGGCACTTCGCGCAGGTTGAAATAAAACAGGGATTCTCTGTCTTTCGGTAACTGACTGGTGGCCGCTTGCTTAACGATCCTGACCTGCGATGCGGAACCCGCTTCAATGCGTTGAATTGGAGGCAGCGCCATGAAATGCCTGTCTTCTTTACGGCCTTTCTCATCTTCAATCCAGGAGAGCGCCAGATAGGGCAGCGCTTTACTCTGGTTTTCAATCTTCAGGCTGCTGGCCTTGTCGCTTTCCGGAAAGACAATGCGCGTGCGGTCCAGGTTTACGGCCGCGTGAGTGGTGAATGCTGTGCCGACCAGCATCAGGCACAGGCTTTTGAGTAAGGTTAATTTCATCATGATTTCTTACTGACATGGCAGTATCAACTGCATACTGTTTTCAAGGTGTGAAGGTAACGTGAAGCGACACTGCTGATTGTCTCCCCACGTCACGCGAAACTGTTGTTGTGGCTCTACGGCGCCGAGCCAGACGTGGCCGTCATCGGCGACCATGGCAATCTGCCGATCGTCTTCAAGCTGGCGAACAACGGCGCCCAGCGGCGGCGTGCCAGATGAAGTACGTAAGATGCCTGCGATATCATTGCCTGCACGCGTCGCAATCTGACGGTACCCGATGGCACCTTCCGTCCAGGTTGAGGTGACGACGCGGGTGTCAACGTCTACGCCATCGGGCAGGTTGTTCATATTGACCTGCACGCTGGAAGGCGAATAGCTGGAGATGGACGGTAAAACGCCAATCCCGAAGCGATTGGTTTCATCCCGCGACATGTTCAGCGGGATGTTGCCTACGCCATCGGTACTGACCATCACGCGCGGCTCGTTACCGTAGCTGCGGCGGTGCAGCGCAGCGCCTTTTGCCGTCGAGGTGAATGAACCGGTCCAACTGGCACTCAGGGAATTGTATTCGTTAGCCTTAACGCTCCCGGAGAGATTCAGGTCGCCATAAGGAGAATAATGTTGATAGTTGCCGCTCACCTGCGCGCCGGCATCTGACTTCTCGCTTTCGGTACCTGCCGAAACGCCCCAGGTGTTGTTGCGGTCTGATGTGTCGTACCACGATACGTTCTGGCTCAGACTCTCGCTGTTGCGCAGGTCGTAATTCAGACGATGATCGGGATCGAGCGGTACGCTCAGTGAGAGATAGAACTGCGTATCGTCGTCTTCGTCCTCATAGTGGGTTTTACTCCACGACACGGTGAGGCCCAGATTTTTCCAGCGACCGATATCAAAGTTATAGCCTGCGGTCACGCTGCCCGTCGTGGAGGAGGAATCGTTCCACCAGGTTTGACGCAGCATGTTCACATAGAGGTTGAGCGATAGCGCCGAAATGTACTGGCTTGCCGTCACGCTGAGCGTCTGTTTTTCTGACTGCCGATCGTTATTGTCATCATCCAGAAAACGGGCGTAGCTGAGAAACTGCGGGTCGGAATAGCGATAACTGGCGAGCGTAAGCTGGCTGCCGGTGGTATCGAAACGCTTACTGTAGTTGAAACGGTAGCTGTAACCTGTCTGGCTATTCTGATTGGGCAACTGGCTGGTTGCCTGCGTCACGTCAAAAGAGAGCGCGCCCAGGTACTCCATGTTTTGACCTATTCCGGCGGCAACGGACCGGTAGCGATCGCCATCGGCGAGCGTACCGCCGTAGAGGGAGGTTTGTGACAGCATCCCCCAGGAGAATTCGCCGCTCATAAACGCGTTATCTTCAACGTCATGCGAGGCGTCTTTGCGTGCTTTTCCTGCCGCCAGCTTATAGCGAACCTGACCTTTGCGGGTTAAAAAAGGCACCGATTCCGCAGAAACCTGGAAGGTGCTTACGCGCCCATCTTCTTCTGTCACTTTGACGTCCAGCGTACCCTGTACAGACTGGTTTAGATCCTGAATAACAAACGGCCCTGGCGGAACGTTGCTTTGGTAAATGACACGGTCAGCCAGGCTAACCGTTACCGTGGCGTTAGTTTGCGCGATGCCGGTAATTTGTGGCGCGTAGCCGCGCAGCGACCATGGCAGCATGCGCTCATCGCTAATCAGGGAGGCTCCGGTATAGGTGAAGGCATCAAAAATAGCGGACTGGAAATCCGTTTCACCCAGTGTGAGTTTGGCTCCGAGCGAGGGGAGAGGACGGAACATATAGAGGCGTGAAAAGCGCCCGTCATTCTCTGAACCTGCGTCGGTATGGGTTTGAGTATACTGATAATCACCGCGCAGTCGCCACGCGCCCATATTCGCGCCGGCAGTGCCATAAGTGTTGACGTTATCCGTGCTGCTGCCATCGTTCGGCTGGTAATGACTGGCAAAAAGATTGTAATCCAGTAGTACGCCCGGCACGCCGTTGTCCCAGGTTGAAGGGGGCATCCAGTCTGCGGCACGGTACTGTAACCAGGCCTGAGGTATCGTGACCTTCAGCGTCTGGCTGGATTGCTCAAAATTAAATTTAATATCCGGTTTTGATGCAAAGTCGACGCACCCGTCTTTTTCCGCCAATGCGCTACGGATATTGTCCTGCAGAGCAAATGTATCGGCCAGTTCAGTTGGAATACAGACTTGTACGCTCTTGTTTATCTCCTGCCAGCGGAGCTGCCAGCCATTTGCCAGCGGGATATCATTAATTGAAACGGTAACAAAATAGTCGCCTGGTGTGATCGATATTTGATCTTTAAAAAGAGATAAATCAACGCTGCCACGCTGATCTTTATCGATGGCATTGATGTTAAATTCGGTGGCGGAGGCAAGTTCCACCATAAACAGGGACGTCATAATAATTATGCATTGTAATTTATATGTCATCGCCCTGTTACTCAAATAAATACATTCAACGCCGGCTGACATTAAATGCCAGCCGGTTTAATTTGAAACATGGCGTAGTTATTTATACGCCAGAATATAGTTGGCTGTAGCTTCCACCTGGCCAGCAGTCGCCGTTTTACCCGTTACCACTTCCATTAATGCTTTGAAGTGCAGCGTTTGAGTCGTTGAACCTGCCAGCAGAGCAACCTCATTAGCAGCACCCAGCGTAATGTTGGCTTCGGCGTTATTCAGAAGACGAACGCCCACGTTCTGTGCACCACTTGCATAGGTATTGGTCATCAGACTGGTGTCGGTCGCGTCTGTCGCTGAACTGGTAAACGTGACATCGACTTTGGTCACTGGTGTGTCAGTCTCGTCGGCTGGATCGTCGAGCTGGCAGTTTTCCAGATTGATATCAACCGGAACTGCGGAAGACTTCTTGTTGGCATTGATCACGGCTGTGGTCACTTCACCGAGATCGACTTCTTTATCAACGCTGTCTGGTGCAATGCTGCAAGGCGCATCAATCACAACGCCTTTGAATTTGATTTTTCCCGACCCCTGCTCGGCAGCAAAGGCGGAACCCGATACTGCGGCAGCGATAGTTACAGCTAATAGAATTTTTTTACCCATATACATGAAAATATCCTTTTTCAAACGAATTCATACTCTGAATATAAGTTTCAAAACGCAAATGGAGTATATGGGAGGACGAAGGGGAGATGCGATTACTGCATCTTAAAGCTATTTTAAGATTATATTAATATATAATTAATGTTGATTGTAAGCATCGGCTAACATTCATAATATATGCAGTAACTCAGATAATGGACTGATAAAGTTTCATCATTCTATTTCTATGAGCTATATATTTTGCAAGGGCTTTGTAGGCAACAAAATAACGTATCATTTCTATCTATATCTTAACGTTTCGAAAGTCTGCCTCCGTATTATACGGAGGCAGACTAATCCTAACCGATACCTGCAGATTGCAATAACACCAGGCTTAAGCCCATGACCGACATTCCGCACAGCACGCCATAGCTGGGGTTGTTATTGGGATCGATCTCTTTCGCCAGCGGCATTAATTCATCGACGGAAAGCGCCACCATAATCCCGGCAACTGTGGCCATAATGGCGGCCATCACGACAGGGGAGACCAGGCTTCCGAGAATCAACCAGGCCAGGACACCGCCGAGGATTTCAGCCATCCCGGAAATTCCTGCCCAGAATACCGCGGTACGTTTCGAGCCCGTGGCGGCATACACCGGTCCGGCGACCGCCAGTCCTTCAGGAATATTGTGTAAGGCCACCGCCAGCGCGATGCCAAAGCCCATTTCCAGATTGCTGCTGGCCGTCACGTAGGTCGCGACCCCTTCCGGGAAGTTATGCAGGCTAATCCCCAGCGTGAGCAGAACCGCCGTTCGCTTAATATTCCGCGGCACAGGCGTTACGTTTTTCTGCATTAAATCCTGCGGATGCGCGTGGGGTAGCATCCGGTCGAGGGCAAAGTAACCCAGCAGGCCAACGACAAACATGCCGTAGCCAAGCAGGGGAGACATCCCGTCGGTCCCCAGCGCAGCAGGGAGCATCTCCATCAGGGAGATAAGCAGCATGATCCCGGCAGCAAAGCCCAGCGAGAAGGCCAGCACGCGGTTTGACGGCTTCTGACCAAGCACGCCGAGGATTGCGCCGATAAAGGTCGCGGCGCCCGCCAGTATGGTCAGGATCAGAGGGACTGACATGGATTGCTCCTTATGATAATGATTATCATTAATATAAATGATTCATTTCTGGCAAAGCGAGGGGCGAACCCCGGCTTTACACATTCCTTACATTCAAAATTCCTGATGATGATCTTCACGCTTATCAGCGTTCATCTTTGTCCGATTGCGCGTAATGTAGCACCATTAAATTGACACCTTCTGTAAGGATATCATCATGACTTCATCCCGTATGCCAGCCCTGTTTTTAGGCCACGGCAGCCCAATGAACGTTCTGGAAGATAACGTCTATACCCGCGCATGGCGTCATCTGGGCGAGACGCTGCCGCGTCCAAAAGCGATTGTGGTGGTATCTGCGCATTGGTTCACCCGCGGCACGGGCGTGACCGCCATGGAAGCGCCAAAGACCATTCATGATTTTGGTGGCTTCCCGCAGGCGCTGTATGACACGCATTATCCGGCCCCCGGCTCGCCTGAGCTGGCACAAAGGCTGGTGGATCTGCTGTCGCCTGTTCCGGTTGCGCTGGATAAAGAAGCCTGGGGCTATGACCATGGCTCATGGGGCGTGCTGATAAAAATGTATCCTGATGCGGATATCCCGATGGTGCAGCTGAGCATCGACAGCACCAAACCGGCTGCCTGGCATCTGGAGATGGGGCGCAAGCTGGCGACGCTTCGTGATGAAGGCATCATGCTGGTGGCAAGCGGCAACGTGGTGCACAACCTGCGTACGGCGCGCTGGCATGGCGAAAACACGCCATATCCGTGGGCGACCGCTTTTAACGACTACGTTAAAGCGAACCTGACCTGGCAAGGCCCGGCTGAGGCGCATCCGCTGGTGAACTATCTGGAGCATGAGGGCGGTTCGCTCTCTAACCCGACGCCGGAACACTTCCTGCCGCTGCTGTACGTGCTTGGCGCGTGGGACGGTCAGGAGCCGGTTACGATCCCGGTCGATGGAATAGAGATGGGAAGTCTGAGTATGCTGTCGGTGCAGGTAGGGTGAAAATATGCCCGGTGGCGCTACGCTTACCGGGCCTACAAAACCGTAGGCCGGGTCAGGCGAAGCCGCCACCCGGCAGATCTTACTCCACAAAAATATGCGGGTAGAACCGCGACAGATCCTGCGTGATCAGCGCGCGATCTTCGCGAATGCCAATTCCGGCAGGTTGATCGTTAATGAGCCAGCTGCCAATTAGCGTATAGCTGTCGCCAAATTTCGGCAGTTGATAGAACGCCTGGACGATCATCCCTTCCTCGCCGTAAGGCCCTTCAACCGCTTCCAGCGTTTTACCGTTTTCGATGATCGACACGTTCGCGCCTTCGCGGGAGAAGATCGGCTTAACGACGTATTTCTCCATCTGCGGGTAATCATCTTCCGCAAAGTACGCTGGCAGCAGGTTAGGGTGATTCGGGAACATCTCCCACAGCATCGGCAGTAGGGCCTTGTTGGAGATAATGCTCTTCCAGGCCGGTTCCAGCCAGCGCACGCCCGCATCTTCCAGCTTGGTGGAGAACATCTCGCGCAGCATATACTCCCACGGGTAGAGCTTGAACAGGTTGCTGATGACCTGATCCTGCATGTCCGTAAACTGACCTTTTTCACCCAGGCCGATATCCTCGATATAGAGGAACTCGGTCGCCACTTCCGCTTCGGCGGCGCAGTCCTGCAGATACTGAACCGTGCCACGATCTTCTTCCGTGTCGCGGCAGCAGGCGAGATGCAGCAGGTTGAAGCCAAACTGCTCGCGCAGCTCGGCAAAGCGCTCGATCAGCTTCTCCTGCAGGCTGTTGAACTGGTCGCTGCCTTCCGGCAGGTTTCCGGCGTTCATCTGGTCTTCCAGCCAGATCCACTGGAAGAATGCCGCTTCATAGAGGGAGGTTGGCGTATCGGCGTTGTTTTCTAAAAGCTTCGGTTCACCCACGCCGTCCCACGCCAGATCCAGGCGAGAGTAAAGCGAAGGCTGATTCGTTTTCCACGACTGGCGGACAAAGCTCCAGGTGTGCTTTGGAATGCGGAACTTGGCCATCAGCTCGTCGCTGTCGATGACTTTTTCCACCACCTTGAGGCACATCTGGTGCAGCTCAGCCGTGACCTCTTCCAGCTTCTCAACCTGGGCCAGGGTGAGCTTGTAGTAAGCGTCTTCACACCAGTACGGCTCGCCGTACATGGTGTGGAAGTTAAAGCCGTACTCGGTGGCTTTTTCGCGCCAGTCCGGGCGCTCGGTAATACTGACTCGTTCCATGATCAGCCGCCCATTGAGCGAGTAGAGGTGCCTGATGCACTGCGCTGCATGCTGGTCTGTTTCGCCACAGACTCACCGAACCCGCCGCGGGTGATGGTGCTGGTGGTCGCAGGCTTCGGCGCCATCGCGGTTTTCGGTACGGTTACGGTGCGGCCCGGAGTCGCTGCGCCGTAGCCTTTACCGCTGGCATCGGTATATTGACCGTAAGCCGGGCTGGCCGGGTTTTTCGAGCTAAACAGCGGCTGCTGCTGGTAGCCCGCACCGCCGCCCATCAGACGGCCCATCATGTAGCCTGCCATCAGCGGCATCCAGAAGCTGCCGCTGGACTGCGCCTGTGCCTGATTTTCAGGTGCCGTGCCTGCCTGAGCCGGTGCCTGCTGGCACTGACCTTCACCAAATTCCGCTACGCAGTCTTCGCGTGAGGCATATTTCGGCGCGGTGCGTTCCGCTTCTTTCAGCGCGTTGGTGTAGGCCGTTTTACATTCGGCCGCTTTACCGGTGGCGGCAGAGCAGTCGTCTGCGTTTTGATACAGCGAAACCGTTTCATCGTTTTTCTCACAGCCTGCCAGCATAAAGACAGCGGTAACCGCCAGCGCAACAGGGGTGAGGTGACGTGCATTCCAGCTCTTGCGGAACGACGCGTGATTGATCGTTTTTGTCCGTTTCATGTTTGTCTTCCAGGACCCAGTGGTAATAACGCTCAGGATAGAGGATGAGTGGTTGAAAATGAAGCGAAGAGGGGCGGAATCAGGGGGATCTTTACGTTGGCTTACGTTCGAGGGGGATTTTGCGCCGGGTGGCGCTGCGCTTACCCGGCCTACGATTCAGTAGGCCCGATAAGCGAAGCGCCATCGGGCAATGCTCAGTTACGGAACGGATTGTTGCCCTTGCTGGCAGGCGCTGTGGTGCGCGCGGCAGCAGGCTGTGCAGCAGGGGTAGTGCCGTTAGCGTTGAAGTTATCAACCGCGGCAACCTGCTCCGGGTTCTCCGGTGCAACGCTGTCCGGTGAGGTAGAGACCGGCTTGCCCAGTGCGCTGTTCAGCATCTGCAGGTCTTGCTCGTTCAGCGTACCCAGAGCCTGCTTAATGTTCAGCTGGTTAATCAGGTACTGATAACGCGCGCTTGAGAGCTGCTGCTTCGCGTTGTACAGCGTGGTGGTCGCGTCGAGCACGTCAACGATAGTACGTGTACCGACCGAGTAACCCGCTTCCATCGCGTCCAGGGAGCTCTGTGCAGACACAACGGCCTGTTTATAGGCGTTGATGCTGCTGATTGAGGCGTTCACGTTGTTGAAGGATGAACGTACGGTCTGCACCACGTTACGATGGGCGCTTTCCAGCTGCTCGCTCGCGCCAACAAAGTTGTACTGCGCCTGTTTCACCTGGGAGTTAACCTGACCGCCCTGATACAGCGGCAGGGAGAAGCTCAGGCCCACTTTGTTCTGACCCATATTGCTGTCGTCATACTGGGCAGAATTGGTTTTAGAGCCACTGTAGGTGGTGTCAGAAACGCCGGTAGAGGCGCTCAGGCTCAGGGTTGGCAGATGGCCGTCCTGCGCCTGACGAATTTGCTCGCGGGCCAGGTCCTGGCTCAGGCGCGCCTGCAGCAACGTCAGGTTGCGGTTTTCCGCCTCTTTCAGCAGGGCGTTAACGGCCTGCGGCTTATCCGTTTTGAAGCTGTCGACGTTAAGGGAGGCCAGCTCAGGATAGTAGTTCCCGGTCACCTGGCGCAGGGATTCCAGCGCGTTGTCGAGGTTATTACGCGCGGTCACTTCGTTGGCCAGCACGGTGTCGTACTGTGAACGGGCGTTTTGCACGTCGGTGATCGCCACCAGACCAACGTTGAAGCGCTGGGTGGTTTGATCTAACTGACGGTAAATGGCCTGTTTCTGCGCTTCGGTGTAGGAGAGCGCGTCAATGGCGCTCAGCACGTTGAAGTACGCCGTAGCTGTGTTCAGGATCAGCGTCTGCTGGTCGGTCTGATAGGTCACATCCTGGATGCCCGCGCTCTTTTCCTGCAGGGTCAGGGCACGCCATTTGGACATATCAAACAGCGTCTGTGTTAATTGCAGTGAGGCACTGGTAGCATTGGAGTTTACGCCGTTAGCGTCGCGAAAACCGTTGCTGTAGGTATAATCTGCACCTAACCCTAACTGTGGCAGCAAGGGGCTACGCGCTTCGTTAATCTTTTCAAACGCAGCATCACGATCGGCCGCTGATTTACGTAAATCAGGGTTGCCCAGACGTGCCTGCTGGTAGACCTGTAACAGGTTTTCCGCCTGGCTCATTGCACTGAAGCCCGTCAGGCTCAGGCCGATAAGGATGGGGAGCAATTTCTTCATTTGCATTCCTTGTTGTGAAGCAGTATTAGCGCTGATCTAATTAAAAAATAATTGCCGATTCTAACAGAATCATCCACACCAAAAGGTTGGCGTTACGTGCCATCTGGCGGTAATTTGCACCAATCTATCATATAGCCTTACAAACGGCAGCCAAACAGCCTTGAAATTCACAATTTCATCACCATTGCTACCAGGACTCGACTCATGCAAAAACCAGAAAAGTTGCCCGTGACATTCGCCAAAAACGATGTAGAAATTATTGCACGAGAAACGCTTTATAGCGGTTTTTTTTCAATGGATCTTTACCGTTTCAGGCATCGCCTGTTTAACGGTGAAATGAGCGGCGAAATCAGACGCGAAATTTTTGAGCGCGGGCATGCGGCAGTCTTGCTACCCTTTGACCCAGTGCGTGACGAAGTCGTGCTGGTGGAGCAGATCCGCATCGCCGCTTATGACGTCAGTGAGAGCCCTTGGCTGCTGGAGATGGTGGCCGGGATGATCGAAGAAGGCGAGACGGTTGAAGACGTCGCCCGGCGCGAGGCGCTGGAAGAGGCGGGGCTGGTGGTGGGCCGCACCAAACCGGTGTTGAGCTATCTGGCGAGTCCGGGTGGCACCAGCGAACGCTTATCCATTATGGTGGGCGAAGTGGATGCCACGACCGCGGAAGGCATTCACGGTCTGGCTGATGAAAACGAAGATATTCGGGTTCATGTGGTGAGCCGGGAACAGGCTTATCAGTGGGTAGAAGAGGGGAAAATCGACAACGCAGCGTCTGTCATCGCCCTGCAATGGCTGCAGCTGCATTATCAGACATTACGAAACGAGTGGAAAAAATGAAGCGCTATACGCCTGACTTCCCAGAAATGATGCGCCTGTGCGAAACCAATTTCGCACAATTGCGCCGCCTGCTGCCGAGAAACGACGCACCCGGCGAAACGGTAAGCTATCAGGTGAGCAACGCGCAGTATCGATTAACGATAACAGAATCAACGCGCTACACTACGCTGGTGGAGATTGAGCAAACGGCACCCAGTATTAGCTACTGGAGCCTGCCGTCGATGACGGTACGCCTCTATCACGACGCGATGGTCGCTGAAGTGTGTTCAAGCCAGCAGATCTTTCGCTTCAAGGCGCGGTATGATTACCCGAATAAAAAGTTGCATCAACGCGACGAAAAGCATCAAATTAACCAGTTTTTAGCCGACTGGCTAAGGTATTGTTTAGCACATGGAGCAATGGCGATTCCGGTTTGTTAGCGTCATAAACCTACCTAAGGACACCATTTGGAAAGCCTGTTGAACCTGACTGTTGCTGGTGGGGCGCCAGTCAGGATATTACAAATCACCGATACCCACCTTTTTGCCGAAAAGCATGAAACGCTGCTGGGGGTGAATACCTGGGAGAGTTATCAGGCGGTACTGAGCGCCATTCACGCTGAAAACCGTGCATGCGATCTGATTGTCGCAACGGGCGATCTGGCGCAGGACCAATCTTCCGCGGCCTACCAGCATTTTGCTGAAGGCATCGCGAGCTTTAGCGCGCCCTGCGTCTGGCTGCCGGGTAACCACGATTTTCAGCCCGCAATGTACAGTTCTCTCCAGGATGCGGGGATTTCTCCGGCGAAATGTGTTTTTGCGGGTGAACAGTGGCAGATCCTGCTGCTGGACAGCCAGTTGTTCGGCGTCCCGCACGGTGAACTAAGTGAGTTTCAGCTCGACTGGCTGGAGACCAAACTGGCCGCTGAACCTGAACGTCACACGCTGCTGTTGCTTCATCATCATCCTCTGCCGGCGGGCTGCAGCTGGCTCGATCAGCACAGCCTGCGCAACTCCGCGGCGCTGGATCGCGTGCTGGCGAAGTTCCCGCGGGTGAAAAATCTGCTGTGTGGGCATATTCACCAGGAGCAGGATCTCGACTGGAACGGACGCCGCATGCTGGCGACGCCGTCGACCTGCGTTCAGTTTAAGCCGCACTGCGCCAACTTTACGCTGGATACCATCGCGCCAGGCTGGCGCTGGCTGGAACTGCATCCCGATGGCACGCTGACCACGGAAGTCTGCCGTTTGACCGGCGCACAGTTCCGCCCGGACACCGCTTCAGAAGGCTATTGATGTCTACGCTCCTTTATCTGCACGGATTCAACAGTTCGCCGCGCTCCGCAAAAGCGACACAGTTTCGCCAGTGGCTGAGCGAGCATCACCCTGACGTTGAGATGATTATCCCACAGCTGCCGCCTTACCCGGCAGAAGCCGCGGAAATGCTGGAATCCATCGTGCTTGCGCACGGCGGCGAAACCTTTGGTGTGGTCGGTTCATCGCTGGGGGGATATTACGCCACCTGGCTCTCGCAATGCTTTATGCTGCCCGCCGTGGTGGTTAATCCGGCGGTACGGCCATTTGAGCTGCTGCGGGACTTTCTTGGCGAAAACGAGAACCCCTACACCGGCCAGCAATATGTGCTAGAGTCACGCCATATTTACGATCTCAAAGTTATGCAGGTCGACCCGCTCGAGGCGCCGGATCTCATCTGGCTGCTGCAGCAGACGGGTGATGAAGTGCTGGATTACCGCCAGGCAGTGGCGTATTACGCCTCCTGCCGCCAGACTATAGAAGAGGGCGGAAACCATGCTTTCACGGGCTTTGAGAATCATTTCACCCAGATTGTCGATTTTCTTGGACTGCACAGCCACTGACAATCAATGCGAATTGCTAGTTTAAATCATGACGCAAACCTATAACGCTGATGCCATTGAGGTCCTCACCGGGCTTGAGCCGGTTCGCCGCCGCCCGGGGATGTACACCGATACGACGCGCCCAAACCATCTGGGCCAGGAAGTTATTGATAACAGTGTGGACGAAGCGCTGGCGGGCCATGCCAAACGCGTTGACGTCATCCTGCATGCCGATCAGTCGCTGGAAGTTATTGACGACGGGCGCGGCATGCCGGTGGATATCCACCCGGAAGAGGGCGTCCCGGCCGTTGAGCTGATCCTCTGTCGTCTGCATGCTGGCGGTAAGTTCTCCAACAAAAACTACCAGTTCTCCGGTGGCCTGCACGGCGTGGGGATTTCCGTCGTCAACGCCCTGTCCAAACGCGTGGAAGTGAACGTCCGTCGCGATGGTCAGGTCTACAACATCGCGTTTGAAAACGGCGAGAAGGTGCAGGATCTGCAGGTTGTCGGCACGTGCGGCAAAAGCAACACCGGCACCAGCGTCCACTTCTGGCCTGACGAGAGTTTCTTCGACAGCCCGCGCTTTTCCGTATCCCGCCTGACGCACCTGCTGAAAGCCAAAGCGGTGCTTTGCCCGGGCGTGGAAATCACCTTTAAAGATCACGTTAACAATACTGAGCAGACCTGGTGCTACGCCGATGGCCTGAACGACTACCTGTGCGAAGCGGTAAACGGCCTGCCAACGCTGCCGGAAAAACCGTTCGTCGGCAACTTTAGCGGCGATACCGAAGCGGTGGACTGGGCGCTGCTGTGGCTGCCGGAAGGCGGCGAGCTGCTGACCGAAAGCTACGTTAACCTGATCCCCACCATGCTCGGCGGGACCCACGTCAACGGCCTGCGTCAGGGGCTGCTGGACGCGATGCGCGAATTCTGCGAATACCGTAATATCCTGCCGCGCGGCGTGAAGCTGTCGGCGGAAGATATCTGGGACCGCTGCGCCTACGTGCTCTCCGTGAAGATGCAGGATCCGCAGTTTGCCGGTCAGACCAAAGAACGTCTGTCGTCACGCCAGTGCGCGGCGTTCGTTTCCGGCGTGGTGAAAGATGCCTTTACCCTGTGGCTGAACCAGAACGTTCAGGCGGCGGAGATGCTGGCCGAAATGGCGATCTCCAGCGCCCAGCGTCGTCTGCGTGCCGCCAAGAAAGTGGTGCGTAAAAAGCTGACCAGCGGCCCTGCGCTGCCGGGCAAGCTGGCGGACTGTACCGCGCAGGATCTCAACCGCACCGAGCTGTTCCTCGTGGAAGGGGACTCGGCGGGCGGGTCGGCCAAGCAGGCGCGCGATCGTGAATATCAGGCGATCATGCCGCTCAAGGGTAAGATCCTGAACACCTGGGAAGTCTCGTCTGATGAAGTGCTGGCCTCGCAGGAAGTCCACGATATCTCGGTCGCGATCGGCATCGATCCGGACAGCGACGATCTGAGCCAGCTGCGCTACGGCAAGATCTGCATTCTCGCGGATGCGGACTCCGATGGTCTGCACATCGCCACGCTGCTGTGCGCACTGTTTGTGAAGCACTTCCGTACGCTGGTGAAAAACGGTCACGTTTACGTGGCGCTGCCGCCGCTGTACCGTATCGACCTCGGCAAAGAGGTTTACTACGCCCTGACGGAAGAAGAGAAAGCGGGCGTGCTGGAACAGCTGAAGCGCAAGAAGGGCAAACCGAACGTGCAGCGCTTTAAAGGGCTGGGCGAGATGAACCCGATGCAGCTGCGCGAAACGACGCTGGATCCGAACACGCGCCGTCTGGTGCAGCTGACGATCAGCGATGAAGACGAACAGCAGACCAACGCCATGATGGATATGCTCCTTGCCAAGAAACGTTCGGAAGACCGTCGTAACTGGCTGCAGGAGAAAGGTGATATGGCGGATATTGAGGCTTGATGCCCTCACCCTAACCCTCTCCCGCAGGGAGAGGGAATGGATCGTAGGCCCGGTAAGCGCCAGCGCCACCGGGCTTTTTTACATCAAAACTCCATCTTCACCGTAAACTGCACTTCGCGAGGGTCGCCAATCTGGTTGCCCAGGTTGTTGGTCGCAATGGACGAGGTGTAGTAGGTCTTATCAAGCAGGTTCTTCACGTTGACCTGCAGCGTCACCGGATACTGCAGCTTCATCTTATAGGCCGCAAAGGCATCCGCCACAAAATAGCCCGGCAGATAATAATCCGCGCCGTTGGTCGCTGAACGACGGCTCACGCCGTGTCCGCCGCCGCCCAACGTCAGGGTATTCCCGGCAAACGCATTATGAATGTCGTACGTCAGGAACAGGGAGCCGGTGTGGCGCGGCACGTTCGGCAGCGGTTTGCCCGCGTAGTCCGGGTCTTCCAGCACCTTCGCGTCGGTATAGCCGTAGCTGGCGATAATATTGGTGTTCTCGGTCAGCGATCCGGCAAGATCCACCTCCACGCCCTGGGATCGCACGCGGCCCGCCGTTTTGGCGATGGTTTCACCTCCCACGCTTTCGTTGTACAGCACGTTGCGTTTGTGGATATCAAACAGCGCGATATTGGCGGTAACGCCGTCGAACAGGTCGAACTTCGCGCCCACTTCGTAGGCGTTTGAGGTTTCCGGCGGCAGGTCGCCAATGTAGCTCGCAATGGACGACTGCGGCATAAACGTCTGCGAGTAGTTGGCAAACAGCGAGACGGATGGCGTGAGCTTGTAAACCAGCCCCAGCTTTGGCGTCCACTGTTCGTCGCGGCTGTCGGTGTTGACGTTGAACGGACGACCTTTACCCGCGTACTGGGTGTAATACTGGTAGCGCATCCCGGCGACGGCGATCCACTTATCCGTCAGGTACAGGGCATCCTGCGCGTAGGCCGAATAACTCTCCTGCTTGAGCGTCTGGTCGCTGTCTGCGGCGGAGACGGTTGTACACTTGTTGAGTTTGCCGTAAACCGGATGGTAGATGTTGAAACCTTTGACGTTCTTACAGCGCATCATGTCCGTACGCAGCAAATCGTAATTCTCATACGACACGCCGGTCAGGATCTCATTGTAAAAGCCTGCAATATCGACATTCCCCTGCAGATCCGCGCGGGTGCTGTGCATGCGCTGGGTCGAGCCCTGGGTCGCATCCACGCGGCGGGTCAGGTTGCCGGTTTTTGCATCGTAGGCCATCACGCGGGCCTGGTTATCGCTGTATTTGTCCTGGCTGTAGCTGTAGTCGAACTTCGCGGTCCACTGGCTGTTAAGACGGTATTCCGCGTTCAGCTGCGCCAGATCGGACTGACCATCGGTCACGTTAAACGGCTCGTCAAAGCGGGTTTTACGATCGACATCAACGGCCTTTTTGGTGTTGAGATCGAAGATCGTTCCGCGATCGAACGGCGTTTTATAGTCGCGATGCGAATAGAGCACGGTCACGGTGGCATCATCGCCGAACCAGGTGAGCGACGGGGCGATAAAGGTGCTGCGTTCGTTGCCAAAATTACGCCAGTAATCTTCGTCCTGATACTCACCCGTGAGGCGATACGCCAGACGCGTGCCGTCGATCGGGCCGGTCACATCGACCTGTCCGGTGCCGCCGCCAAAGCTGGAGGAGGTGGCGGACAAAGAACCACCGAAGGTTTTCTCCGGGCGTTTGGTGACGACGTTAATCAGGCCGCCCGGATCGAGAATGCCATACAGCGTTGAGGCCGGGCCTTTAAGTACCTCCACGCGCTCGGTGGCGGCGTTAAAGCTGCGCGGCAGGACGGTGCGCAGGCCGTTGGTCATGATCGAGCCGTCCCGGTTCGCGCCAAACCCGCGGCGCACGAAGGCATCCTGCGTACCGCCGAGGGTATTCGTCTGGACCACGTTGCTAACGTTGTAGAGCGCCTCATCCAGCGTGGTGGCGTGCTGATCCTCCAGCACTTTATCGCTGACGGTATTCACCACCTGCGGGATATCCAGCATCGGCATGTTGGTCAGCGTTGCGGTGGAGGTGTTCAGCGGCTGGTAGCCGTTGGTGGCTTCCGCCGGCGTATTTGGATCGGCAGTGACGGTAAGCGTTTCGCCGTCTTTAGCCGCGGTGGTGTCCGCCGCCTGGGCCAGCGGCGCCATAAACAGCAGTGAAAAGAGCGCGCGCCCTTTTACCCCAGAGAGTGAAGGTGTGAACGTAGCCATTACATCTGTTATCCCAAAATATCCGTGAATCACCTTCACGGAAGAATGTGTGAGTCATTGCCCTTTTATGCTCTGCTCGTTAGCCAGAACCGGCATCGAACATGTAATTGAGAATCATTCAATCATGCGGGAATGTAGTAGTAAATGAAAAATGATAAAAATCGGCTACATGCATGAAACGCAACGGGAAAGTACAAGGGTAATGAATTATTTAATTGAAAAATAATGATTTATTAATTTTGTGGTCTGCACGGTAACGCTCCGTTACCCCTGGTTTTTTCAGGGTGTTTCTTCTCTTGACTACTACATGGCGTGGCGTCAAACTCTCAAAAGAGAATGATTTTTATTTATATTTGTTGCGCTTTTTTTATTACGTTGGCGTTCACGTGGCTCACAACACAAAACAACCGGGACTGGTTCTGGAGAACCTCTCTGCGGGCTATCAGAAAAAAATCATCGTTGATGATATCTCCCTTGCGATCCCCCAGCAGAAAATAACCGTTCTGGTGGGCGCAAACGGCTGCGGGAAATCCACGCTGTTGAGCACCATTGCGCGGCTGCTCCATCCGCTTGGCGGCGCGGCGGTTCTCGACGGCAAGGCGATCCACGAGCAGCCGACCAAAGCCGTCGCTCGCCAGCTTGGTATTCTCCCGCAGTCCCCGCTGCTCCCGGAAGGGTTAACCGTTTTTGAGCTGGTCTCGCGCGGGCGCTTTCCCTGGCAAAACGTTATGCGCCAGTGGAGCGACGAGGACGAACTGGCGGTGGAAGAGGCCCTGCGCCTGACCGGCACGGCAGCGTTTGCCCATATGCCGGTGGAAAGCTTATCCGGCGGCCAGCGTCAGCGCTGCTGGATCGCCATGGCGCTGGCGCAGCAAACGCCGTATATCCTGCTGGATGAACCCACCACGTTCCTCGATCTTCGCTATCAGGTGGAGATCCTGGAACTGCTGCACGCCCTGACCCGCCAGCACGGGCGTACCGTCGTGGTGGTGCTGCACGATCTTAACTTTGCCGTGAACTACGGTGATTCCCTGGTCTTTTTACGCCAGGGAAAAGTCGAGGGGGTGTTACATGAAGGCGACGCCTGCACGCCGGATCTGATCAAAGCGGTGTTTGATGTGGACGTGCATATGTCGATTAACCCGCTAACCGGAAAACCGTTCTTTATGCCGTTTCGCCAGAGCCTTGAACAGCCATGATGCGCGCTTCTCTCGCCTTCCTGATGTTTACATTGCTGTTGGCAATGGGGGCGATTGCTCATCTGGGGATCGGTGCACGCTTTATCGCCCCGCAAACGGTAGTGGAGGCATTCTTTCACTTCGACCCGCGCAATTTCGACCATAACATCATCATCAGACTACGGCTGCTGCGCCTCTGCGCCGCAATGGTTACCGGCGCCTCGCTCGGCGTGGCGGGCGTGCTGCTGCAGTCCGTGATCCGCAACCCGCTCGGCGAGCCGCATATTCTGGGGCTCAACGCCGGGGCAGCGCTCGCGGTGGTGGTGACCAGCGCGCTTGGGCTTTCGCTGCCGTTTGGTCGTCCGCTGATTGCCGCCGCCGGTGCCGCCGCGCTGTTTCTGCTGGTGCTGATGTTCTCCTCGACCGGTCGCACCGGGCTCACGCCGATGAAGGTCACCCTGTGCGGCGTGGCGATGTCGGCGTTTGCCTCGTCGATTACCGCCGCGGTGTTAATCCTGGATGAACAGACGCTACTCTCTCTGCGCACCTGGCTGGCGGGTGATATCGCCGGGATCAACGCGCAGATGCTCCAGAGCGCCCTGTGGGCGGCAGCCGCTGGTTTTGTTCTTGCTATCGGGCTGTCGCCCTCACTCAACATGCTGGCGCTGGGCGACAGAATGGCGCAGGGGCTTGGCGTGTCGCTGCTGAAAACCCGCCTCCTTGCCCTGCTGGCCATTGCGCTGCTCTGCGGCGCGGCCGTCTCCCTCGCCGGACCGATTGGCTTTATCGGCCTTGTGGTGCCGCAGCTCATCCGCCGTCTGGTGTCGGTCGATTTGCGCGTGATGGTGCCGCTGTCGGCCCTGTGCGGCGCGCTGGTGCTGCTGCTGGCGGATATCGCTGCCCGCACGCTGTTTACCCCCTGGGAGCTGGCAACCGGCATCATGACGGCCCTTGTCGGCGCGCCCGTGTTCATCCTTATGGCCTCGAGGATGTTCAAATGAACCGGGCCGGACTCCGCGCGATCCGTGTTGGTCGCCTGTCGGCGCTGGTTCGCCCGAAGGCGCTGGCGTGCCTGTCGCTTTTCGCGCTGATGGCGCTAGGCCTGCTGGGCTTTGGCCTGACGCACGGTTCTCTGCCCATTCCCGCCTCTGCCATCGGGCGGGCGCTGTTTTCGCCTGAAACTTTGACGGCGGAGACGCGCTACGTCGTGATGGATATCCGCCTGCCGCGCCTGCTGATGGCGGTGCTGTGCGGCGCGATGCTCGGGATGGCGGGGGCGGCGATGCAGTCCATCACCCGCAACGGACTGGCTGACCCGGGGCTTATCGGCGTGAAGGAGGGCTGTAGCGCGGCGGTACTGCTGCTGATTTTTCAGTTCCCGGCGCTGAGCCTGGCCTGGCGTCCGCTGGTCGGCATGGCCGGTGGGCTGCTCACCGCGCTGCTGGTGATCGTCCTGGCGCGCGATATCTCGCGCCCGCGGTTCATCCTGATCGGCATCGGCGTGTCGTGGGCGTTTGCCGCAGCGATGGGCGTCTTTATGACCACCGCCGACGTGCGCGACGTGCAGACGGCGATGCTGTGGCTGGCGGGAAGCCTGCATGCGGCAAACTGGACGCTGGTGGGCCTGGCCGCACTCTGGGCCGCCCCCGCGTTTGCGCTGCTGTTGTTTACCGCCCGGGCCGCGGACGTGGCGTTGCTCGGCAATCAGGCCGCTACGGGCCTTGGCGTGCGCACAACCCGGCTGGCGCTGCTGCGGGTTCTCGCTCCGGTGGTGCTGACGGCGGCCTGCGTCTCCTGCGTGGGCAGCATTGGCTTCGTGGGGCTGATTGCCCCGCATATGGCGCGCCTGCTGCTGCACGGTGGTCAGACCGCGCTCCTGACGGGAAGCGCCGTGCTGGGCGCGCTGCTGGTGCTGCTGGCGGATAACGTCGGACGTCTGGCATTCCTCCCGCTGCAGCTGCCGGCGGGGATTGTGATTTCATTGATTGGCGGACCGTTTTTCCTGCTGCTGCTCTGGCAGCGTCGGGACAGATTTTAGGGGATTATGATGCGCGTACTGTTTTCGATGCTGTTGCTGGTGGGATTCGCGGTGAGCGCGGCGGAGCCGACGCAGACCTTTACTGACGATCTGAACCGAAAGGTGGTGGTGCCGGTGCACCCGAAACGGATTGTCTCCTTACACGATCTGGACATCACCATTCCGCTGATTGAGCTTGGCGTGCCGCCGGTGGCGAGCCATGGCCGCACGCGGCCGGACGGCAGCCATTTTCTGCGCTCCAGCGGCATGTTAACCGGCGTCGACTTCGATAATTCCGATATCAAATTTATCGGTACGGCGGATATTGACATCGAAGCCATCGCCGCCGCCAAACCTGACCTGATCGTTACCGAGCCGACCCGCAACACGCCGGTGGAACAATTAGCGAAAATTGCCCCGACGGTGAGCATCGATCATCTCGACGGCGGCGCGCCGGAAATCTACCGCAAGCTGGCTCAACTGACAGGAACGCAGGCGCGGCTCAAGGTTCTGGAGCGGCGATATCAGGAGCAAATCAAGGCGCTGAAGGCGACCATCGACACGCGCAAAATCACCGTATCGGTGATTCAGGCCAATCAGGGGAAAATCAACGCCATGCACAGCTACCACTCGCTGGGCCGCGTTCTGCGCGACGCCGGATTCAAATTCCCGCCACTGATTGAGGCCATCCCGGAAGGGGGGCGCATCGACGTCAGCGCCGAGCGCCTGCCGGAGCTGGATGCCGATTTCGTCTTTGCTACCTGGCGCGGGGATACGGGCGGTAAACCGCAGGACGAGCTGGCAGCGATGGAGGCGGTGATGCCGGGCTGGTGTCAGTTCCTGACTGCCTGCCGGCGCGGGTACTACGTGCTGATCTCGCGTGAAGAGGCGATCTCGAATTCGTTCGCGTCTTTAGGGCTGATGGCCGCGCAGGTGCAGTCACAGATTGCCGGGCGTCCGCTGCCGGAGGCCTCACGGTGATCCGCAAAGAGAAGGGGCGCGTGGATGTCTATGGCGACCGCTTTCGCGCGCGGGCGCATCAGCTGACGCCGCGTCTGCTGCAGGTCGCACGCTATATCCATGACAACCGCGAAGCGGTGATGGAGCAGACCGCCATGGAGATTGCCGCCGTAGTGAAAACCTCGGATGCCACGGTGGTCCGCGCCATACAGGCGCTGGGGTTCGCCGGGCTGCGCGATCTCAAGCAGACGCTGGAGCAGTGGTTTGGCCCGGTGGTCACCTCCAGCGAAAAGATGTCCACCACGGTGAACACGCTCGCCAGCGACGTCAACGCGAGCATTGATTTCGTGCTGGAGGGGCATCAGCACACCTGCGAGGTGTTATCCGAGCCCCACAACCGCTACGCGATGGCGCAGGCGGTCTCACTGCTGGCGCAGGCAAGGCAGGTTGCCATATTTGGCATTGGCGCCTCCGGCATTCTGGCCGAGTACACCGCCAGGCTGTTCAGCCGTATGGGGTTACCCGCCACGCCGCTTAACCGCACCGGGATCGGGCTTGCCGAACAGCTGATTGCGCTTCAGCGCGGTGACGTGCTGGTGATGATGGCGCAGAAATCCGCGCACCGGGAAGGGCAAACCACCCTGCGTGAAGCTAAACGTCTGGGCATTCCCACCATCCTGCTGACCAACGCCCTTGATTCGCGTTTCAGTAAGGAGGCCAGCGTGGTGATCCACGTTCCGCGCGGCGGTGAAAAGGGTAAAATCCCGCTCCACGGCACGGTGCTGCTCTGTCTGGAGATGATCATTTTATCCGTCGCCGCCACCGAACCGCAGCGCGCCATCAAGTCGATGAAGCGCATCAACGAACTCCATCGCGGGTTAAAGCCGGGGAAGAAAAGCAGCTAAAAACAACAAAGCCCGGTGGCGCTAGCGCTTACCGGGCCTACGGTTCAGGTTTTGTAGGCCGGGTAAACGCAGTGCCACCCGGCAAATTCCACGAACCTAAACCCCTTGCTCCAGGATGCGGATGTGGGTTTCCAGCACGTCGCCCTTCACCGCGTCGCTCCACGCTTTCATGTGCGCGGTCTGCAGATGCGCTTCAAGATGCGCGACGGTTTCCCACTGCTCAACCATGATGATCGAGTCCGGCGCGGTCGCCTGGAAGCTGGCGTCAGTGGCGGCATCCACCATCGGCGCGTAGCCGTGGCAGCCTTCTTCTTTCAGTACGGTCGGGATAATTTTCGCGAACTGATCCAGCACCGCCTGACGGTGATGTTGACCTGGACGAGTACGGATTTCTGCGATAACGGTAAGCATGTTTACTACTCCTTTAATTCCAGGCTACCAGTTAAGCAAAAATTTCCGCGAGATGCTTGCGATATTCTGCGATATAGCGCGGGACATCAGGCATTTTAATCACGTCGTTGACGATAAAGGTCGGCAGCGGATCCATGCCCAGGAACTGATTCGCCTTGTGGAACGGCAGGTACGCGCCGTCCACGCCCACGCCCTCGAAGAACTGATCTTTCTCGGTGAAGGCTTCCAGCGGGGCGTTCCAGGTCAGTGATAGCATATATTTTTTGCCCTGAATCAGGCCGCCTGAACCGTATTTTTTGGACGCGTCAGAGCGGGTGCGCCCATCGCTGGCATACAGCGAGCCATGACCTTCGGTGAACACGTCGTCCATGTATTTTTTCACGGTCCACGGCGCGCCCATCCACCAGCCTGGCATCTGCCAGATCACCACGTCAGCCCACAGGAAGTTCTGCACTTCGGCTTTCACGTCGTAGTGGCTGTCTGCACGCACGACCTTAACATCATGCCCGGCGTCGCGCAGGAAACCGTCCGCGACCTCGGTCAGGGTGTCATTCAGCTGGCCTTTAGAGTGCGCAAATTCTTTTGCACCGTTAATAATCAGAATGTTGCTCATTTTTTGTCCTCGACGATGAGAGTATGCCGGGTATTCTACGCGCGAGGACGGAGCGGAAAAATGAGCAAAATGTGCAAAGTCTTTTGCTGGAGATGCAATAATCCGTTACCAGCTGACCTTCACCTCAAAGCCGCCTTCCGCCGCATTGCTCAGCGAGACGCGCATCCCGTGCAGCGCGGCAATGCGCCTGACGATAGAAAGCCCCAGCCCGCTGCCCGTGGCGTTCTGCCCCGGTGGCCGATAAAAACGCTCGCCGATGCGCGCCAGCACCTCGGGGTCAACGCCGGGACCGTTGTCGCGCACGCTAAAGCTACGCGCGTCCAGCGTCACGTCCACCACGCTGCCGCGCGGACTGTAGCGGATGGCGTTGTCCAGCAGGTTGCGCACCAGCAGACTGAGCAGCAGGGGCTGCCCCTGACGTTTGACCTGCGGGGCATGGTTGAAGAGGCGAATATCAATCCCTGCCTGCTGCGCCGGATGCCAGATATCCAGCACCGCCGACTGAAGTAAATCGGCAAGCGTTATCGGTTCGACATCGTCAAGGTTATCCAGCGAGTCCAGACGCGACAGGGTGAGGAGCTGATCCACCAGCCGCGAAGCGCGGTCGATTCCCGCATGCAGCTGTGCCAGCGCTTTTTCCCGCGCCTGCGGATCGTCCTGCGAGAGCTGCGCCACGTCAGTTTGCACCTTCAGGGCCGCCAGCGGGCTGCGCAGCTCGTGGGCGGCATCGGACGTAAAGCGGCGCTCGCGGGTCATCATCTCCTGGGTACGTGCGAAGAGGTGATTCAGCGAGTCGAGCAGGGGGCGCACTTCCGTGGGCACACCCTGAAGCACAAGCGCCTCGGTCGCATCCGGCGAGCGGGAGCGCAGGGTCTGCGCCAGCTTTTTGAGCGGCCTCAGCTCCCGGATCAGGAGGAGAACCAGCAAGAGCAGCATCACCGGCAGCGCCACCAGCCAGGGCGTGAGCTGCGAGCTGACCACGTCCAGCGCCATATCCTGGCGGTACTCCCACTCCTGACCGACCACCACGCGGTATTTCCCGTCGGGTGAGGTCAGCCACAGGAAGCGCCATTCGTCGTTGTCGTCCTGGAGCTGCCCGTTAGCAAACCCGTCGCGGCGATAGTGGTACGGAATATCGCGCCCGTTCTCGCCGTCGTTCAGGAGCATTTTGCCCTCGACGCTGTAAATGGCGAAAGCCAGCGCGTCGTCATCGAGACGGCCATGCTTCACTTTTTTCGGGATCTCGCGCATCCGCTCGGGGGCGCGGATCTCGTCCAGATCCATCGTCAGCAGCCGTTTGGCAAACAGCATCTGCTGCGTGTCGAAGAGCTTATCCAGCTTGTGGGTGGTCTGCTGCCAGGCCACCAGGCTGGCGGCAAACCATGCCGTCAGGGAGAGCGCTAAAAAGAGGAGCGTCAGGCGCAGCTTCAGGCTCAGGCGTTGCGTCAGCTTCATGCGTCACCCAGGGTATAGCCGATGCCGTGCACGGTGCGGATAAACTCGCTGCCAAGCTTGCGGCGCAGATGATGAACGTGGACTTCTACCGCGTTGCTGGAGACGTCGTCGTCCCAGGTATACAGTTTTTCCTCAATCGTCTTGCGAGGGAGCACGCGGCCTGCATTGCGCATCAGCAGTTCCAGCAGCGCGAACTCTTTCGGCTTCAGCGTCAGCGGTTCACCGTCCAGCGTGGCGACGAGACGGGTCGGATCGAGCGTGACCTTGCCGTGGCGTAGCTCGCTATGCGTCTGGCCGTGGCTGCGGCGGACCAGCGCCTCGAGGCGGGCACCCACTTCAATCAGCGCGAACGGCTTGCAGAGATAATCATCCGCGCCAAGACGCAGACCTTCCACGCGCTGGTTAAGCGCATCCCGCGCGGTCAGGATCAATACCGGCTCGCTGCGCCCGCTTTCGCGCCACGCGCGCAGGATGTCCAGGCCGTCGATTTCCGGCAGCGTCAGATCCAGCACCACGGCATCATAGGGTGCAGACGCGAGCGCGGCCTGACCGGTTTTACCATCGGTAAACCAGTCCACGCTAAAGCCCATTTTGCTTAAACCCGCCCTGATACCGTCGCCGATTAACGTGTCGTCTTCTACCAGTAAAATGCGCATGTTCCCTCCTTGATGCCGTCAGTAAACCCTCTGTAAGCGCCTGCTGTACAGCAATAATAAATAAATTTTTCCCTTAAGAAGTTGTTAAGGATTACCCTGTTTAATGGACTGCGAAACCAGATTAAAGGGAGAGTTAATATGAAAAAATTCGCTGCCATTGCCGCCATCATGATGATGGCCACTGCCCCCGTTTTTGCTGCGCAGGGCGGATTTAACGGCCCGTCCGCCACGCAAACCCAGACCCAGACGCAGGCAGGCGGTTTTGTCGATAACGACGCCAACCTCACCACCGCGGTGAAGGTGAAAGAGATGAAGGACGACAGCTGGGTGAAGCTGCGCGGGAACATCACCCAGCGCCTGTCCGATGACCGCTACACCTTCCGCGATGAGACCGGCACGGTGAACGTGGAAATTGACCACAAGCGCTGGAACGGCGTGACCGTCACCCCGCAGGATAAAGTGGAAATCCAGGGCAAGGTCGATAAAGAGTGGAACGATTTTGAAATCGACGTGAAGCAGGTCATCAAGCTGAACAAATAACCCGAAAAGGGCCGCATAAGCGGCCCTTTTTCTTTGTGACTCAACTCGTCAGATAGGGTAGTATCTGCGGCAATATTGCCTGAAACCCTTCGGTTTCTGAGTTGAGGAATCACACGTAATGAGCGATATGGCAGAGCGCCTCGCGCTACATGAATTCACGGAAAACGCCTACCTGAACTACTCCATGTACGTCATCATGGACAGGGCGTTGCCGTTTATCGGGGATGGCCTGAAGCCCGTTCAGCGCCGCATCGTGTATGCGATGTCCGAACTGGGGCTGAATGCCACCGCCAAGTTCAAGAAATCCGCCCGTACCGTCGGTGACGTGCTGGGTAAATACCATCCGCACGGCGACAGCGCCTGCTATGAAGCAATGGTGCTGATGGCGCAGCCGTTCTCTTACCGCTACCCGCTGGTGGATGGTCAAGGGAACTGGGGGGCGCCGGACGACCCGAAATCCTTCGCGGCGATGCGTTATACCGAGTCCCGCCTCTCTAAATATGCCGAAGTGCTGCTGGGCGAGCTGGGTCAGGGGACCGTTGACTGGGTACCGAACTTCGACGGTACGCTGCAGGAGCCGAAGATGCTGCCCGCGCGTCTGCCGAACATCCTGCTGAACGGCACCACCGGGATTGCGGTCGGTATGGCGACGGACATTCCGCCGCACAACCTACGTGAAGTGGCGAAAGCCGCCATCACCCTGATTGAGCAGCCGAAAACCTCGCTCGACGATCTGCTGGATATCGTGCAGGGCCCGGACTTCCCGACCGAAGCCGAGATCATCACCTCGCGCGCGGAAATCCGCAAAATCTACCAGAACGGTCGCGGCTCCGTGCGCATGCGCGCGGTGTGGAATAAAGAAGACGGCGCCGTGGTGATCACCGCGCTGCCGCATCAGGTTTCCGGTGCCAAAGTGCTGGAGCAGATCGCCTCCCAGATGCGCAATAAAAAGCTGCCGATGGTGGACGACCTGCGTGATGAATCTGACCACGAGAACCCGACCCGTCTGGTGATCGTGCCGCGTTCTAACCGCGTGGACATGGAGCAGGTGATGAACCACCTGTTCGCCACCACCGATCTGGAAAAAAGCTACCGCATTAACCTGAACATGATCGGCCTCGACGGACGCCCGGCGGTGAAAAACCTGCTGGAGATCCTCACCGAATGGCTGACGTTCCGCCGCGATACGGTACGCCGTCGTCTGAACCATCGTCTGGAGAAAGTGCTTAAGCGCCTGCATATCCTCGAAGGTTTGCTGGTGGCGTTCCTCAATATCGACGAGGTGATTGAGATCATCCGTACCGAGGACGAGCCGAAGCCCGCCCTGATGTCGCGCTTTGGCATCAGCGAAACCCAGGCCGAAGCGATCCTCGAGCTGAAGCTGCGCCATCTCGCCAGACTGGAAGAGATGAAGATCCGCGGCGAGCAGAACGAGCTGGAAAAAGAGCGCGATCAGCTGCAGGCGATCCTCGCGTCCGAACGCAAGATGAATAACCTGCTGAAGAAAGAGCTGCAGGCTGATGCCGACGCGTTTGGTGACGACCGTCGTTCTCCGCTGCACGAGCGCGAAGAAGCGAAGGCGATGAACGAGCACGACATGCAGCCGTCCGAGCCGGTGACCATTGTCCTGTCGCAGAGCGGCTGGGTGCGCAGCGCCAAAGGCCACGATATCGACGCGCCGGGGCTCAGCTACAAAGCGGGCGACAGCTTCAAAGCGGCGGTGAAAGGCAAGAGCAACCAGCCGGTGGCGTTTATCGACTCCACCGGTCGCAGCTATGCCATTGACCCGATCACGCTGCCTTCCGCGCGCGGGCAGGGTGAACCGCTGACCGGCAAGCTGACGCTGCCGCCGGGCGCGACGGTTGACCATATGCTGATGGAAGCCGATGACCAGAAGCTGCTGCTGGCGTCTGACGCGGGCTACGGTTTTATCTGTACCTTCAACGATCTGGTTTCCCGCAACCGTGCCGGTAAGGCGCTGATTAGCCTGCCGGACAACGCTCACGTAATGGCACCGCTGGTGATCGAGAACGAAAGCGACATGCTGCTGGCGATCACCACCGCCGGGCGTATGCTGATGTTCCCGGTCAGCGATCTGCCGGAGCTGTCAAAAGGCAAGGGCAACAAGATCATCAACATCCCGTCGGCGGAGGCCGCGAAAGGCGAAGATGGCCTGGCGCACCTCTTCCTGCTGCCGCCGCAGAGCACGCTGACCATTCACGTCGGCAAGCGCAAAATCAAGCTTCGTCCGGAAGAGCTGCAGAAGGTGGTGGGCGAGCGCGGTCGCCGCGGCTCGCTGATGCGCGGCCTGCAGCGTATCGACCGCGTGGAGATTGACTCTCCTGCACGCAGCGCGGCGGGTGACAGCGAAGAGTAATGTCATGATATCCCCCTCTGTCCGGAGGGGGAATTTCAATAAAATTTCCCGTAAAATCGTTGTTAATTCGTGCGTTGCGATTAACAATACGCGCTCGTAATAAAGTCCTTACCTGGCCACAGGTGAAGTATAATTGTCAGCTGTCAGGGCTTCAGAGGTCGCTATGCTATATATTGTTCGTCTTATTCTTACCGTTATCTACTGTATTCTGGTCTGTATTTTCGGCTCTATTTATTGCCTGTTCAGCCCGCGTAATCCGAAGCATGTCGCCACCTTTGGCCATATGTTCGGGCGTCTTGCGCCGCTGTTTGGTCTGAAAGTTGAAAAACGCCTGCCGGAAGGAGCGGAGAATTTCGGTAACGCCATCTATATCGCCAACCATCAGAACAACTACGATATGGTGACGGCCTCCAATATCGTGCTTCCACCGACCGTGACGGTGGGCAAAAAAAGCCTGCTGTGGATCCCGTTTTTTGGTCAGCTGTACTGGCTTACCGGTAACCTGCTGATTGACCGTAATAACCGTGCAAAAGCGCACGGCACCATTGCAGAAGTGGTGAATCATTTTAAAAAGCGCAGGATCTCAATCTGGATGTTCCCGGAAGGGACGCGCAGCCGCGGCCGCGGCCTGCTGCCGTTTAAAACCGGTGCGTTTCATGCCGCAATTGCGGCAGGTGTTCCAATTATTCCTGTGTGCGTTTCCAATACTTCGAATAAGATTAATCTTAACCGCCTGAATAACGGGCTGGTGATTGTCGAAATGTTGCCACCCGTCGATACCAGCAAATACGGTAAAGATCAGGTGCGCGAGCTGGCAGCGCACTGCCGTGATCTGATGGCTGAGCATATTGCGCTGCTCGACAAAGAAGTCGCAGAGAGAGAAGCCGCCGGTAAGATCTAACCCGGCGTTGAAGGGAAAACGAATTCCCGCGTTGTTAGTCGTTTCAGATGGAGCTTATATGTCACTCAGTCGGCGTCAGTTTATTCAGGCTTCGGGGATCGCCCTTTGTGCGGGTGCGATGCCGCTGACAGCCAGCGCCGCCGGGCAGCAACAGCCGCTGCCTATTCCGCCACTCATTGAATCCCGTCGCGGCCAGCCGCTTTTCCTGACGCTGCAGCGCAGCCACTGGTCCTTTACCCAGGGGACGCGTGCGCCGGTCTGGGGCATTAACGGACGTTACCTTGGGCCGACCATACGCGTGTGGAATGGCGATGACGTAAAGCTCATCTACAGTAACCGTACCCCTGAAAATGTCGCCATGACCATCAGCGGCCTGCAGGTGCCTGGCCCGCTGATTGGCGGTGCGGCGCGCATGATGTCGCCCAGCGCCGACTGGGCGCCCGTTCTGCCGATTCGCCAGAGCGCGGCAACCCTGTGGTATCACGCCAACACCCCTAACCGCACGGCGCAGCAGGTCTATAACGGCCTGGCCGGCATGTGGCTGGTGGAAGATGAAGTCAGCAAATCCCTGCCGATCCCGAACCACTACGGCGTGGATGACTTCCCGATTATCATCCAGGACAAACGTCTGGATAATTTCGGTACGCCGGAATACAGCGAACCGGGGAGCGGTGGCTTCGTTGGCGATACGCTGCTGGTTAACGGCGCGCAGAGCCCGTATGTCGAAGTGTCCCGTGGCTGGGTGCGCCTGCGCCTGCTCAACGCGTCTAACTCGCGCCGCTATCAGCTGCAAATGAGCGATGGCCGTCCGCTGCACGTGATCTCCGGCGATCAGGGTTTTTTACCGGCACCGGTGTCCGTCAAACAGCTGGCGCTCGCGCCGGGTGAGCGTCGCGAAATTCTCATTGATATGACCAATGGGGATGAAGTCTCTGTGACCTGCGGCGAAGCGGCAAGCATTGTTGACCGTATTCGCGGGTTCTTTGAACCGTCGAGCATTCTTGTCTCGACCCTGGTGCTGACCCTGCGTCCAACCGGCCTGCTGCCGCTGGTGACCGATAGCCTGCCCATGCGCCTGCTGCCGCAGGAGATCATGAGCGGCTCCCCGGTGCGCAGCCGTGATATCAGCCTGGGCGACGATCCGGGCATCAACGGTGCGCTGTGGGACGTCAACCGTATCGACATCACCGCGCAGCAGGGCACCTGGGAGCGCTGGACGGTGCGTTCAGATATGCCGCAGTCGTTCCATATTGAAGGGGTAAGCTTCCTGATCCGCAACGTTAACGGCGCGATGCCGTTCCCGGAAGATCGCGGCTGGAAAGACACCGTCTGGGTGGACGGTCAGGTTGAACTGCTCGTCTACTACGGCCAGCCTTCGTGGCCGCACTTCCCGTTCCTGTTCCACAGCCAGACGCTGGAGATGATGGACAGGGGCTCCGTAGGGCAGATGCTGATCAACCCCGCGCCATAACCACTGACATTCCCGGTTCGCCGGGAATGGTTTATGCCCGCCAGAAAAAGCGCGAGAACAGAATCAGCACCGGGTAAATTTCCAGACGCCCTAAGATCATCGCCGCGCACATCAACAGCTTAGCCCCTTCTGTTAACGTGCCGAACGTCGACGCCGTCTCGCCAAATCCCAGCCCCATGTTGTTGATACATGCGGCGACCGTCGCGAATGACGTAAACAGATCGTAGCCCATCAGATTAAGCGCCCAGACAAAAAAGCCCGTGATCATCACGTAGAGAAAGAAGAAGCTCCAGACCGAGCGCAGGACGCGTTCATTCACCACGCTTTTGCCCACCTTAATGCTCAGCAGCGCGCGCGGATGCGCCAGCTGGTTCATCTCCTGAATACTCTGCTTGAACATAATCAAAAAACGCAGGGCTTTGATCCCGCCGCAGGTCGAGCCTACGCAGCCGCCAAAAAAGCTGGCGCTCAATAGCAGGAAGATGGTGTGGGTGGGCCATTGGGCGTAGTCGGCGGTCGACAGGCCGTTATCGGTCATCATCGAACTGGCAAGGAAGAAGGCGTGCACCAGGCTATCCGTGGGGCTGTACATGCCTGCATGCCAGACCTGCCAGGCGGTGATGAGGATAATCGCCGCAGCGGCGCTCAGGAAGAATTTAACCTCCGGGCTGCGACGAATCGGCTTCAGGGTGCGTCGGACAATGGCGACGTACCAGAGGGTGAAGTTAAACGCGGAGAGCAGCGAAAACGCCCCGGCAACCAGCTCGATTGCGTGGCTGTCATAAAAACCAATGCTCTCGCTGCGGGTGGAGAAGCCGCCCAGTGACACGGTCGAAAGCCCGTGACAGACGGCGTCAAAAAAGGACATTCCCGCCAGCCAGTAGGCCAGAGTGCAGGCCACGCCCAGCGCGAAGTAGGTCACCCACAGCGTGCGCGCGGTATCGGCAAGGCGGGGCGTCAGACGCTCCTCCTTGAACGGCCCCGGCATCTCTGACTGATAGAGCTTCATGCCGCCAATGCCCAGCAGCGGCAGGACCGCGACGGCCAGCACGATGACGCCTAACCCGCCAATGAAATTCAGCTGAGCGCGGTAATACAGGTACGACTTAGGCAGGGCGCTGACGTCCCCGATCACCGTCGCTCCGGTAGTGGTGATCCCGGAAACCCCTTCAAAGAGCGCGTCAGCAAAGGAGAGCTGAAGCCCGTCATCCATCCAGAGCGGCATGGCGCTAATCAATGAAAACAGCAGCCAGAACAGCACGATAATCACGAAACCGTCGCGGGTGCGCAGCTGGATGCCGGCGTGACGGGTTGCCCGCCAGGTTAAGCCTCCGAGACTAAAAAAGGTTAAAAAAGTGGTCAGGAAGGCAAAGTAGGTCCGCTCTTTGTTCAGCAGGGCGATAACCATCGGCGGCAGCATGGAAAGGCTGTACAGCAGCACAAGGAAACCGCAGAGGTGCAGGACAACCCGCAGCTGGGAGACATGTAACGAATCGTTGGGCTTCACAACTGAGCTCCGCACAAACACGCATTCCGGGGCAAATCACCGGAAAATAGAGTGAATATTATGATCCAAAATTATCAGGGCGGCGTATTTTAACGACTTCCGTGAATATCTGCCTGCTTCCTGCATCCTTTTCTTCAAATCTGGCAGATGAACAGCGTATAATCCCGCTCCTTTTGTTTATTTTTTCTTCGGAAGCATTATGAGCGCAATTTCCCTGATCCAGCCGGATCGTGACCTCTTCTCCTGGCCCCAGTACTGGGCGGCCTGCTTTGGACCGGCGCCGTTCCTGCCGATGTCCCGGGAAGAGATGGACCAACTGGGCTGGGACAGCTGCGACATCATTCTGGTCACGGGCGATGCCTACGTTGACCACCCGAGCTTCGGCATGGCCATCTGTGGCCGTATGCTCGAAGCGCAGGGCTTCCGCGTGGGGATCATCTCCCAGCCCGACTGGAACAGCAAAGACGACTTTATGCGTCTGGGTAAACCGAACCTGTTCTTCGGCGTGACCGCAGGCAACATGGACTCGATGATCAACCGCTATACCGCCGACCGTAAGCTGCGCCATGACGACGCCTACACGCCGGATAACGTGGCGGGCAAACGTCCGGACCGCGCAACCCTCGTCTACACCCAGCGCTGCAAAGAAGCCTGGAAAGACGTGCCGGTGATCCTGGGCGGCATCGAGGCGAGCCTGCGCCGTACCGCACACTACGACTACTGGTCAGATACCGTGCGCCGCTCGGTGCTGGTGGATTCCAAGGCCGACATGCTGATTTACGGAAACGGCGAGCGTCCGCTGGTGGAAGTGGCGCACCGCCTGTCGCAGGGCGAGCCGGTGAGCAGCATCCGCGACGTGCGCAATACCGCCATTATGGTGAAAGAGGCGCTGCCGGGCTGGCGCGGGGTAGATTCCCGCATCATCGATATGCCGGGCAAAATCGACCCGATCCCACATCCGTACGGCGACGATCTGCCGTGTGCCGATAACAAACCGGTAGAGCCAAAGAAGGCGGAAGCGAAGGCGATCGTCGTGCAGCCGCCGCGTCCGAAGCCGTGGGAAAAGACCTACGTACTGCTGCCGTCCTACGAGAAGGTGAAAGCCGACAAGGTGCTCTACGCGCACGCGTCCCGTATTCTGCACCATGAAACCAACCCGGGCTGCGCCCGCGCGCTGATGCAGAAGCACGGCGAGCGCTTTATCTGGATCAACCCGCCGGCGATCCCGCTCTCCACCGAAGAGATGGACAGCGTCTTTGCGCTGCCGTACAAGCGCGTGCCGCACCCGGCGTACGGCAACGCCCGCATCCCGGCGTATGAGATGATCCGCTTCTCGATCAACATCATGCGCGGCTGCTTCGGTGGCTGTTCCTTTACTCTTGTTTTTATGTATTTAGAGTTAAACTCTACTTTTCTATTTTTAGAATTCAAGCTATTCATCGTAATTGAGAGATATCCTTTTAATGTTCAGCAAGCCTGTTAAAAGCACTTTATCTGAACCGCGTTTTGCCTAAATCCTGCTCAATATATACTCTCCCTGAGTTCTGAAATCCTCAAATTCCCCAATCTTAAAGCATTGATACATAGATGATGTCAGATAATGCGCAATCATCTCACCGCCAATATGGATCCGTTCCGGGTGTGGGTATGTCGCCTGTATAGCCCTTTGTTCATTCATCATTACAGGAATTGTCTGCAACAAATCCCCATCCAAGATTTGGCACTCAGGTTTTACTCCTGTTCCGTATTGTAATTGCTCTGATTCGAAATCATGGACTGAGCGATAGGCGAACGAAACGATATTTCCTGTTTCCTCGCAAATTGCGAACTGATAAACACTGGTTGTCACCGTTGAAGAAGAGGGAATTGCATGGTCATGCTTGTATTGTTTCCACAGCCTCCTTAGACAGGCCGATGTATGATAATTGAGATTTTGTATACCTGATACGACCATTCTGGTTGATGCTTCAAGCAACCAGGTGTTAGAAAATCCACCTGCCCCCGTTCCTGCTATGATGGTTCTTAGCTGGGGGATGTAACCTGCTTTGGAAACAAAAGATAACGGCTCCCCATTATCGGTGACGGCAAGGGTATCTGTTACAATCAGTGCTTGTGCTTCGTCTGTATAAAATATCAGTGATGACATATTTTCCTCATCCAGAAAAGACATTACATGAATCACAGAACAGGTCACTACAACCACGTGAAAGGGAGTCAGACCATTTTCCAGAGGTAAATATATTCTTGTGTTTGGACGCGTTGCGGTTCTCTGTAAAAAATATATAGCACAAACAAAAGTCCCCGCAGGGATAAATATAGTTATATGCGCTTTTTCTGCTGGCTTTTACAATTGAAAGTGACAGGTAAACGAAATGTGTTACAGGTTTCTTTTGCTTTTCGTTGGGTTCTGTATATGCGAATTTACCCTGTGTGTTATTTTTGCAATGGACTCAGGCTGTATTCAATCAATTAAGGTTTACTTCTGGCATTAAGATGTATCCGTTGCCTGTTTTTTAAGGGCACGGTTTGTGCCGGGAAATGAAAATCACATCTTAAGTTCTTCACTCAAAGGATTTGTGATGTTTATCACGTATGGTCCGGGTAACGTGTTGAGGTCAATGTATTGCATCGTGATGGTGTCGTTACATCTTTTACTTTCCTCCTGATTTGCATATTCACTCCCGGCAACCTGGTTGTTTGTTTTTTCTTCTTCCGGATTTATAGTGTAGGCATGAGGTGGCGTTTCAGGGCGACAGACTGTGAGGATAATCACTAACATTCATGCGCGTTATGGGCGTGTCAGCAAACTGGATGCAACAGAGCCGAAACTGAAATTTGAACCCGGATTTCTGTATGCTGAAATACCTTATATTAGCGGCATCCAGAATCGAAAACTGAGCCGATATGTACACTTTTATCTTATGGATAAAGCTATCCTGCAGGCCAGGGATTTAAAGCCTTTAGCCCGGGCATTTTTACGCTGGATAAGGTGGCTGGAGGATAACGGACTTGACCCTTTCACCCCGGGAACGTTGAAATACCAAAGCCCTACATATGGCTTCAGGGAGTATCTTCTGGGGGCCGTAAGGCAGGGGCGCATCGCCTCATCCACCGCGGCGGTGTACATCAGCGTTATCCGACGGTTTTACGTATTTCTGGGCAAGTGTGGTGAGCTGGCTGCCAGCTCATTTTTTACGTTGGTCGAAAAAGTCGTTGACGGGCGACGCAAGGTGATAAGTTCGGATCTTGCCATCAGGATAACCAGCACAACAAAAAGGACAATCAACCCACTGAATGATGCAGAGGTTCATATCCTGGATGAGGCACTGAAATCTGAGTCCGGGTTGTTCAGTTTAATGATTGTGCTGATGAAAAATTGTGGGCTACGGCTGGATGAAATGCTGACCCTGCCGTCGTCACTCTTTACTGAAGAGTACCTTGCCAGTGTCCCTGTATCTGAGTTGACCATCAGGGGGCTTCATATTGGTCCGAGATGCGGAGTTCATACGAAGTTTGGGATGACGCGAGAACTCTTCATCACCAGACGATTGTACGAGCAGGTTCTGGATTATCTGGCGGATGAGGAGTATGAAAAGAAGATCCAAAAATGGCGTGCACGACAGGGTGGGGAAGGGCGGCACGAGCCTTTATTTTTAATGGCAAACGGGAAACGGATGTCTGAAAAAGCCTTTTACTCCCGCTGGTACAGTTTTCGCCATCGCCTGGCCCGGTCTGCTCCGGGAAATGTGTTCAGACATAAACCCCATGATTTGCGGGCAACGTTTGCGACCCATTTTTTACGCTCGGCACTGAGTTGCTATCCCGATCAGGCCGCAAATGCGCTGGGTACAGTAAAATACTGGATGGGCCATAAAAGCGAAAATACGACGATGAAATACATCGTCTTTCTTCAGCAAAACCAGATTTCTGATGCAGTCGCCGGGGTCATGGACGCATTGATTGACGGTGCTGCAGGTCGCGATGGAGCCATATATGAGCCGGAGTGAAACGCAGATAACGTGGATGGCCGAAAATGTGCTGTCATGGGAGACGGTCAGCGGACACATCACTCAGCGGGATCTGAACCGATATTATTTACTTGACGTTTATCTTCAGGCTCATTTTTCAGATTATGTGTTGCTCCCCGGATGGTTTAGTGAACATTCGCATCTTGCCCGCCCTGAAAAACGCGATTTTATTGCCTCTCTGAAACGATTTCTTCTGTCTTACCGTCCCGCCGGAAGGTTAACCATTTTCCGTTATCTCAATATGTTTTTTATATGGCAGTCAGTCAATCAGTATGACTATGGCACGGCTGAAGGCGTTGAAATGTATATTAAACATCTCATGAACGATATTCGTCGGCGAAAAATTTCAGTCAGGATGGCAAGACACTACTTGTCCGTGGTCAACCGGTTTTTGCTTACGGGCGGGCAGATTCAGAGGCGGTATGAATATGAATTCTTACCGAAAGGAACGTATCAGCAGCAGGGAAGGGATAGCTATACCAGGAATGAACTTTCCGAGATCCTGAGGCAGTTGTCATCCATGAATGAGTTCCTTGCGGGATGTATCCGGGAGCATATCGCTAAATCGGAAAAAGGGGTGCGGCATTTCTCACCGTCTTTGCTGGCACCTGTTTATGAAGCGTATTTCCGGTATCCGGGAGAGAACGGGGTCAGCAGGGCAGAGATCATCATCAGGGACGTTCTGGAAAATTACTTTCTTACTTCTTTTTTTCTGTTCTGTTACCACACATGGGGAAACACCTCTCAGGTTCTGGGTCTGACGCGGGATGATATACATCTGGATGAAAAGGGTATCAGCACTGATTATGTTTATAAGGGGAGAGCGAATAAGTATATACGTCTGACGATAGGTAAATCGGAGTATGTGACCAAACGTGCGGGCTATTACTGGTTTCTGTCTTTTATCAGGCTCAGGGACGACATCGTTAACTATCTGGTTTCCGCAGATAACTTCCCTCCGGTACAGGCGCTGTTTCTGAGTGAGCCGCAGGTGAAATTCCGTAAGCTTTATTCTCTTAATCCCAGTCATCTGACTAAATTTTCTAACTCTGAGGGGGCGTGGGCCACGATGCGGCAGCTTAATCCCTCGCTTCCATCAATTACCGTTTCTGGCTTGCGCAAAACGTCTGAGCAGTATACGGACAGAACATTAAAGAATGGTCTGATTACGGCGGAAAAAGCACAGCATAACTGGGGCACTTACAGGCGGAATTATGCTGCAGGTAACCCACAGGGGGCGAAGGAAAACTTCAGTGCTGCACTTGATACGCTTATGAATCAGGGGATTGCGACACGTGCGTTATCCGAGCGGGTAAAAGTTGCTGATGAGCTGGGGATCGATCTGCGTGGAAGCGATGAGGGTGTGGATCTTTTATTGAATGGCCTGGGATGTCGATCGCAGGAGCCGCCTACAGATATTGAATTGCGCTTTATAAAAAAGCAAAAACGATTTGGCCGGACACCAAAGGCTTGTGCGGATTTTTCTCATTGTGTCGAATGTTCAAAAAGTTGCGTTGTGGAAACGCTGGAGTCTGTATGGCTCCTGCTGTCATTCAGGCATGCTATCGAGTATGGAAAACCGTTGTACATCGGTTCGGTCAATGCTGTGGAGCGTTATGAAACGTTACTCCTGAAGATTGATTTACGGCTTGGGCTGGTAGATGAGGCGACCCTGAAAAAAGCGCGCGTTAAACTTCAGCGAGAAGGTGTGGCTCCGGTATGGCAGATTTGAAGAAAAAAGAGGTAAGCCGTAGTCGAATGGCGGAGTTTCCTGCCGGAACGCCGCTTCGTTCAGGGGATGAGTTTCCGACTGAGGATATCATCTGTGAGGCACTAGAAAACAAAAGCTTTGAACGTCTGAATAACTGCCTGGTTATCGCCAGCTCAGATGAACATGATATGCGTTTTATCAATGAGGAGACGCTGAATATTTATTTCAGGGATGATGTCTGGACCAATCGCTATGTCAGAACCCATATTGGTGAAACGTTAAGAACCGTTAATTTTTCAGGCATACGGGATCCTGAACTGCGTCTTGAAGCCAAAATCATCTCAGCCAGCCTGCTCTGGATTGTCGGCAGGACCGCGAAGACGCAGTCACTGATCCGGAAATGTGCAAACATTGTGGCGGGAGCCCGTATTATTGAGTCTATGGGGTATCGCAGTCTGTTTCAGCTTCGTTTTCCGCTTGTCCGGAATGCTTTCATTGTAAAGATGAAGGAGGAGGATGAGCACGGCAGGAAGCGTTCTGAAAGAACATTACGTAATTACTTTATGGACCTGGCGGATATCTCGCTGACAGGTCATACCCGTCTTCGAAAATACGGTTACTTTCCTGATATTAGCTTCGACAGTTACAACAGTGTGGATGATTCAAACCAGACATATTGTATGCCTTTCAGTCTTATGATGTCTGTCTGGGAAGGGCTGATTACTGAACTGGATGCTGAAATCAGTGATTTCGATTTTGACGGGTTTTCCCGGCTGTGCGCTATCATAAACGGTTTTTATGATTCGCCTTACTATACGTCGATGCTGGAAGCCCGTAAAAGAGGGACAGCAAAAAGCATACCGGATTACCGGGCCGCGTATTACTACAATATTGTTGCCGGGGAAATTCGGGCGCTTTTCGCGACACTTGGCCCCGGGATGCAGGGCTGGTTCTCGGTACATAAAAATAAGCGCTGGAGATCTGATTTTATTGGCGTTGATCACATAAAGCTGAACACCTGGCATTTTGAGCTGACGTTAAAAGTCATGAATGTGATACAGGCCATGTCGGGGATGAGACACAGCGAAGTGCTTGGCGTGATGCACGGTTCACTGATTTATGATGGTGATATCCTGGGACTTCGTTCGGTGTTGCATAAGTTCGCCCCGGAAGGTGGAAGTCACGAAGACTGGGTTGTTTGTCGCTATGTGGAAAAGCCTTTTCAGCATTTACGCAGAATTAATCAAATCATGACAGGCCTGGACGGGAAGACGCTGGACAATGTTCCATTGTCTTTAAATATCAGGTCGTGGTTCTCGGAGCAAAAACTCTCTTTTATGGGGACGCAGCGCCAGACTGAGTGGGCAAAGAAATTTGTGAAAAGACACCATCTGTTCATCCGACGTGACCATATTGATGAGTTCAGGCTTTTAAATCCAAACATACGTGATGATGAACGCGTTGCGATGGAGATTCGGGAGGGGGCTTTCTGGCCATTGCGAACCCATCAGTTTCGCCGTTCACTTGCTGTACACCTCAGGCGTCTTGATCTGATTTCTACTAATGATCTTATCCGGCAGTTTAAGCACTTAATCAGAGGCATGACGGAGTGGTATATGTCCGGTGCACTCAACGCTTCGCATTTTAGCCGGGCGATCCCTCAGGCATTCGCTGCCGAGATTGAAAGGGTTGATACCGAACTCTCAGCTTCCAGGGCTGTTTCTTATCAGCATGAAGGCCTGCTTTATGGCGAAGGCGGGAAGTTACTGATGTCCCAGAGAGGTGGGCACTTACATCAGATGACGTTTCCTACACTGAAAAAAGCGATGAGCATGGCTAAACGAGGCGGGCAAAAACTGGTATCTCTTGGAAACGGTTTTTATTGCATGAATGGCCATGACTGCGAGTTTAAGGCGGTTGTTCAGTCAGCGTCCTGCAATCCGGGATGTGAGAACATGCTGGCCGGAGCTGATTCTGTTCCCGTGTGGAAACGCAGGATGGCTCATTATGACAACCTTCTGGAGATTGCCGTGCGAAATAATGCTCCTCAGGCTGACAGGGATTTTCTGATGCTTGAGAGAGATTTTTATGCAGATGCTGTCCGCTTTTTTGAAAAGGATGAATAGAGCATGACGAACGAACAGTCGGGGGTTAAAAAAACACAGGCAAGAGCAGAGCAGGCCCTGAGGGAACTGATGTTATCAGGGGAGCGTATCAGCCAGTATGCTGTGGAAAAACGAGCGGGGCTGGCAAACGGCACCCTGAATTATAACTGTCCTGAGTACAGGCAGGTCAGGGAGGCTATCCGCAGTCTGAAAAAAACGTGCCAGGGCACCGCGCCGGTTGATGAGCAGGGCATTGAGCAGCAGATCAAGCTGAAAGAAAAGTATCGCCGTCAGAGAAATGAGCTGAGGGAAGAAATCAAAAAGATGATGGCTGAAAATGTAGAGCTGTTACATAACCTTATACTTTTACAGCAGTATGTCAGGGAGCTTGAACGCAACACCGGGAGGGAGAAAGGGGACGTCATTCCGTTCTCGGGTGGTGTCAGGGACTGAGGCTATACTGAACGGAAGGACGCGAGGTGAATCGCCACGCGTTTAACAGACACCTCAGAGTCATTTATGGACTGACCCCGCCCCGGTAGACGATCCTGCCCTATAGTTTGAGCATAGGAGGAGCGTATGGGCACACCACGATTTACACCTGAATTTAAGGAAGAAGCCGTCCGTCAGATAACAGAACGCGGTTA
>NZ_JBIMQP010000079.1:0-646 GCF_043945315.1 Enterobacter cloacae complex sp. 2024EL-00227 | reverse complement strand
CCTCAGGATGGGGATATTCAGAAGAGAAGACACTGACCGGCAAAGTAGGTAATCCGCCTAAGCCAGTAGGATTCACAGCCACGGGCATTAACTGGGGGATTCGTCTTAACTGGGGTTTCCCGGCAAATACCGGTGATACGCTAAAAACGGAAATTCAATACACAGCCAACAGTGACTTTTCAGATCCATTATTGCTGTCAGATGTGCCTTATCCATCCGCTGAATATACCCAGCTCGGGCTTAAGGCTGGGCAGGAATTCTGGTACCGCGCGCAGCTGGTCGACAGAACAGGTAACGAATCTGGGTATACCGACTGGGTAAGGGGGATGTCTAACGATAACGCCGATGATTATCTTGGAGATATCGCAGACGATTTCCTAACCTCTGCCGACGGGGAACGCCTCACCGGTGACATCGATACCAACATTGAGGGAATACTACAGAACGCCCTGGCGAACCACGGAACTGTTGAGCATCAGTGGGCACAATACGGAGAAGTGCGTGCCGATATTCTGGTGATTAAAACGACGATTGCTGAAGTTGATAATGCAATGGCCGAACTGTCAACGCAGGTGCAGGCGCAGATTGATGATGTTACTGCAGCACTGGAGGACAAACTTACCGCCGTCGTTGATGCCTCTGGCGC
>NZ_JBIMQP010000078.1:0-712 GCF_043945315.1 Enterobacter cloacae complex sp. 2024EL-00227 | reverse complement strand
GAGAAACGTGATAATGGCCATCAACTGCGCCAACTACGATTGATCGTTTTCAGCGATCAATCTTATGAAATTGATCTACAAAATCAATTATATCCCCTTGATTCATCTTGATATTGTTTAGCTTCGTTAATACCCTGGGATATAACCACTATGAAAAACATGATTCTTTGCCTGGCGGTGGCTGTATTGCTCTCCGGTTGCGCTGGCGTTCTTCAGAAGCAGCAACCCATATGTACCGGAACGGCCCTGATCGGCGGACAGGAAAACATCGTCCAGATTTACGGTGTGCGTAAGCAAAGTAACCAGACCCAGTACCGCGCCGGTTACCCATTTAACTGGTCATGGGTCAGCGCAAACACGTTCAGTAGTACCACCTGCCATTAACTCAAACATTTTTGAATAAACCTCGCCCCGGCGGGGTTTTTTATTGCCCGAAAGGAGCGCATATGTCTGTAGGAACTATCACCCTGACAAACGGGTCCGCTGTTGTTGGCGGTTCCGGAACCTCTTTTACTACCGAACTTGCCGCAGGTGACTTTATTGTTTCCACTGTGGGTGGCGTTGATTATACGCTGCCCGTTAAATCGGTTGACGGTAATACCCAGGTGACTCTGGTTAGTAACTTTACCGGGCCTACTCAGGCCGGTGCAGCCTGGTCAGCTGTTCCCCGTGTGGCGCTGAACATGGTAACTGCCGCGCTGGTGGCGCAAAG
>NZ_JBIMQP010000077.1:0-712 GCF_043945315.1 Enterobacter cloacae complex sp. 2024EL-00227 | reverse complement strand
CGGTTGACGGTAATACCCAGGTGACTCTGGTTAGTAACTTTACCGGGCCTACTCAGGCCGGTGCAGCCTGGTCAGCTGTTCCCCGTGTGGCGCTGAACATGGTAACTGCCGCGCTGGTGGCGCAAAGTGCTGAAGCGCTGCGTGGACTGAATTACGACAAACAGAACTGGCAAAGCATTTTTTCCGGAACCGGAAATGTAACGGTAACTCTGCCGGATGGGACGACATGGACGGGACCAGCCTGGAGGAGCATTACGACATCACTTTCAGGAAAGGCGGAAAAAGGTGCAAACAGCGACATCACCTCTCTCAGCGGACTCACTACAGCGCTATCTGTAGCACAGGGCGGTACCGGTTCGACAACAAGCGAAGGTGCTCTTTCTAACCTCGGAGGGCTTCCAGTAGCTGGAGCTTCTGGACTTAAATCGAGATATCGATTTAACGCTTCAGGGGGAAGCGTGGGGATAATCTTTGACGATACAGGTCTGTCAGGATACGGAAGCCTTTTTAATGACTGGGATAAAAAGGCGCTTGCATTCAACTGTAACTTCAATGGTAACGGTCAGTTCGCAGTACACACTATACACAGGTATGTTTATCCAGGTGTAGCTGCAGGGTGTTTTTATAGCGGGCTTACATCGGATATTTCATACCAGATTGGACATTTATCATCTTCCGGAAATTTAACCGCATCTTTCTCATTTAACTATGG
>NZ_JBIMQP010000076.1:0-732 GCF_043945315.1 Enterobacter cloacae complex sp. 2024EL-00227 | reverse complement strand
TTATTGATAGTGTTTTATGTTCAGATAATGCCCGATGACTTTGTCATGCAGCTCCACCGATTTTGTGAGCGACAGCGACTTCCGTCCCAGCCGTGCCAGGTGCTGCCTCAGATTCAGGTTATGCCGCTCAATTCGCTGCGTATATCGCTTGCTGATTACGTGCAGCTTTCCCTTCAGGCGGGATTCATACAGCGGCCAGCCATCCGTCATCCATATCACCACGTCAAAGGGTGACAGCAGGCTCATAAGACGCCCCAGCGTCGCCATAGTGCGTTCACCGAATACGTGCGCAAACCGTCTTCCGGAGCCTGTCATACGCGTAAAACAGCCAGCGCTGGCGCGATTTAGCCCCGACGTATCCCCACTGTTCGTCCATTTCCGCGCAGACGATGACGTCACTGCCCGGCTGTATGCGCGAGGTTACCGACTGCGGCCTGAGTTTTTTAAGTGACGTAAAATCGTGTTGAGGCCAACGCCCATAATGCGGGCGGTTGCCCGGCATCCAACGCCATTCATGGCCATATCAATGATTTTCTGGTGCGTACCGGGTTGAGAAGCGGTGTAAGTGAACTGCAGTTGCCATGTTTTACGGCAGTGAGAGCAGAGATAGCGCTGATGTCCGGCGGTGCTTTTGCCGTTACGCACCACCCCGTCAGTAGCTGAACAGGAGGGACAGCTGATAGAAACAGAAGCCACTGGAGCACCTCAAAAACACCATCATACACTAAATCA
>NZ_JBIMQP010000075.1:0-732 GCF_043945315.1 Enterobacter cloacae complex sp. 2024EL-00227 | reverse complement strand
AGTCTTAGCGTGGGATAATTAATGAGATGGTCACTCCCTCCTTCCCGGTACTATGCTGAGGACAGGCTTTCATTCGGAGAACTATCATGGAAAACATTGCGCTCATTGGTATCGATCTGGGTAAAAACTCTTTCCATATTCATTGCCAGGATCGTCGCGGGAAGGCTGTTTACCGTAAAAAATTCACCCGACCAAAGCTAATCGAATTTCTGGCGACATGCCCGGCAACAACCATCGCGATGGAAGCCTGTGGCGGTTCTCACTTTATGGCACGCAAGCTGGCAGAGTTAGGGCATTTTCCAAAGCTGATATCACCGCAATTTGTCCGCCCATTCGTTAAAAGCAACAAAAACGACTTCGTTGATGCTGAAGCTATCTGTGAAGCAGCATCACGTCCATCTATGCGTTTCGTGCAGCCCAGAACGGAATCTCAGCAGGCAATGCGGGCTCTGCATCGTGTCCGTGAATCCCTGGTTCAGGATAAGGTAAAAACAACCAATCAAATGCATGCTTTTCTGCTGGAATTTGGCATTAGCGTTCCCCGAGGAGCTGCCGTTATTAGCCGACTGAGTACCATTCTTGAGGATAATAGTTTGCCTCTTTACCTCAGCCAGTTATTGCTGAAATTACAACAGCATTATCACTATCTTGTTGAGCAGATTAAAGATTTGGAATCTCAGTTGAAACGAAAGTTGGACGAAGATGAGGTTGGACAGCGCTTGCTGAGTATTC
>NZ_JBIMQP010000074.1:0-751 GCF_043945315.1 Enterobacter cloacae complex sp. 2024EL-00227 | reverse complement strand
CTCAGCCAGTTACTGCTGAAATTACAACAGCATTATCACTATCTTGTTGAGCAGATTAAAGATCTGGAATCTCAGTTGAAACGAAAGTTGGACGAAGATGAGGTTGGACAGCGCTTGCTGAGTATTCCCTGCGTTGGAACGCTGACTGCCAGTACTATTTCAACTGAGATTGGCGACGGGAAGCAGTACGCCAGCAGCCGTGACTTTGCGGCGGCAACAGGGCTGGTACCCCGACAGTACAGCACGGGAGGTCGGACGACATTGTTAGGGATTAGCAAGCGGGGCAACAAAAAGATCCGAACTTTGTTGGTTCAGTGTGCCAGGGTATTCATACAAAAACTGGAACACCAGTCTGGCAAGTTGGCCGACTGGGTCAGGGAGTTGTTGTGTCGGAAAAGCAACTTTGTCGTCACCTGTGCTCTGGCAAACAAGCTGGCCAGAATAGCCTGGGCACTGACGGCGCGACAGCAAACTTACGAAGCATAAAGGCAGAAATACACCAGTTTAAACAATCATTCATCTGGTTTTGCGAATACTGATATTGATGATACTAACGGCCCACCGGCCTGTTGAGGAACCTGTAAAACGGAAAGGCTCATTGAAGCCGTATATTTTCTGGAGGTTCATCAGGCGCGGAACTCATCGAGGCGCGGGAATAAAATCCCATTCAGACGCCGGATAGATTCAAGCAAGCCAACTTGTCGTCAAAATCGGTGTTGCAAAAACGGGAGTGACCATAGATTCCGTTTTC
>NZ_JBIMQP010000073.1:0-752 GCF_043945315.1 Enterobacter cloacae complex sp. 2024EL-00227 | reverse complement strand
TGGGACATTATACGTTTTCGTTACCGGAAGATATTCTGAAGGGCGAGTTAAGACCATTAAATTTGAATACAAACAATGAATTAACCTCTTAGCGTGGTTTTTTACATCATTGGACCTCGAACCCCAAGACCGCGGGCACGCGGAAGCGATAGTTCTATCGTCTCAGGATCGATGGCCATTTTCTGGCGGGTGGCTTCCAGCTCAGTGGTCAGCCGGTATTTTTCCGTACGAAAAGGAATACTCTCTTCAGCGTTTCGCTGTGTATAGGTCACGTCAAACATCATGCGATCACCGTCGTTCTGCAGTACCACGCCCCTGAGGAGACTTTCTATACGAACGGGGGATTCACCTTTCTGCGGAATCTCCGAGGTCCGGCTGCAGATAATCACCATCCCGGGTTTCTGACTGGCATTAACCATCCGCATTTCACTGAGCGTTGCCGCCCCTGCATCCCGTGCAGTCACACCCAGCAGGATCGTCAGCCCCATTATAAAACCGGTCAGTTTACACATCGTTCCTGTATCCTTTACGTTAATGTCTGGATCATCTTCAAGGAGAAATCCCGCCTCCATACATCTATCTGGAGTGAATCGCCACGGATAATCTAGACACTTCCGAGCCGTTGATGGACTGACCCCGCCCCGGTAGACGATCCTGCCCTATAGTTTGAGCATAGGAGGAGCGTATGGGCACACCACGATTTACACCTGAATTTAAGGAAGAAGCCGTCCGTCAGATAACAGAACGCGGTT
>NZ_JBIMQP010000072.1:0-780 GCF_043945315.1 Enterobacter cloacae complex sp. 2024EL-00227 | reverse complement strand
GTCTCTTCGCCAAAACATCTTCGGCGTTGTAAGGTTAAGCCTCACGGTTCATTAGTATCGGTTAGCTCAACGCATCGCTGCGCTTACACACCCGACCTATCAACGTCGTCGTCTTCAACGTTCCTTCAGGAGACTTAAAGTCTCAGGGAGAACTCATCTCGGGGCAAGTTTCGTGCTTAGATGCTTTCAGCACTTATCTTTTCCGCATTTAGCTACCGGGCAGTGCCATTGGCATGACAACCCGAACACCAGTGATGCGTCCACTCCGGTCCTCTCGTACTAGGAGCAGCCCCCCTCAATTCTCCAGCGCCCACGGCAGATAGGGACCGAACTGTCTCACGACGTTCTAAACCCAGCTCGCGTACCACTTTAAATGGCGAACAGCCATACCCTTGGGACCTACTTCAGCCCCAGGATGTGATGAGCCGACATCGAGGTGCCAAACACCGCCGTCGATATGAACTCTTGGGCGGTATCAGCCTGTTATCCCCGGAGTACCTTTTATCCGTTGAGCGATGGCCCTTCCATTCAGAACCACCGGATCACTATGACCTGCTTTCGCACCTGCTCGAGCCGTCACTCTCGCAGTCAAGCTAGCTTATGCCATTGCACTAACCTCCTGATGTCCGACCAGGATTAGCTAACCTTCGTGCTCCTCCGTTACTCTTTGGGAGGAGACCGCCCCAGTCAAACTACCCACCAGACACTGTCCGCAACCCGGATTACGGGTCTACGTTAGAACACCAGCCATTAAAGGGTGGTATTTCAAGGACGGCTCCA
>NZ_JBIMQP010000071.1:0-783 GCF_043945315.1 Enterobacter cloacae complex sp. 2024EL-00227 | reverse complement strand
TGTCATTTTCAGAAGACGACTGCACCAGTTGATTGGGCGTAATGGCTGTTGTGCAGCCAGCTCCTGACAGTTCAATATCAGAAGTGATCTGCACCAATCTCGACTATGCTCAATACTCGTGTGGGCTCTGTTGCAAAAATCGTGAAGCTTGAGCATGCTTGGCGGAGATTGGACGGACGGAACGATGACGGATTTCAAGTGGCGCCATTTCCAGGGTGATGTGATCCTGTGGGCGGTGCGCTGGTATTGTCGCTATCCGATCAGCTATCGCGACCTTGAGGAAATGCTGGCGGAACGCGGCATTTCGGTCGACCATACGACGATCTATCGCTGGGTCCAGTGCTACGCCCCGGAGATGGAGAAGCGGCTGCGCTGGTTCTGGCGGCGTGGCTTTGATCCGAGCTGGCGCCTGGATGAAACCTACGTCAAGGTGCGGGGCAAGTGGACCTACCTGTACCGGGCAGTCGACAAGCGGGGCGACACGATCGATTTCTACCTGTCGCCGACCCGCAGCGCCAAGGCAGCGAAGCGGTTCCTGGGCAAGGCCCTGCGAGGCCTGAAGCACTGGGAAAAGCCTGCCACGCTCAATACCGACAAAGCGCCGAGCTATGGTGCAGCGATCACCGAATTGAAGCGCGAAGGAAAGCTGGACCGGGAGACGGCCCACCGGCAGGTGAAGTATCTCAATAACGTGATCGAGGCCGATCACGGAAAGCTCAAGATACTGATCAAGCCGGTGCGCGGTTTCAAATCGATCCCCACGGCCTATGCCACGATCAAGGG
>NZ_JBIMQP010000070.1:0-794 GCF_043945315.1 Enterobacter cloacae complex sp. 2024EL-00227 | reverse complement strand
GCCAGAACCTGACCACGTTCGATTTCTTCACGTTTGATACCACGCAGCAGAACACCAACGTTCTCACCAGCACGGCCTTCGTCCAGCAGTTTGCGGAACATTTCAACGCCAGTACAGGTAGACTTCGCAGTCTCTTTGATACCAACGATTTCAACTTCTTCACCAACTTTGATGATACCGCGCTCTACACGACCGGTAACAACGGTACCACGACCGGAGATGGAGAATACGTCTTCGATTGGCAGCAGGAATGGCTTGTCAATCGCACGCTCTGGTTCTGGGATGTAAGAATCCAGGAAGCCAGCCAGTTCGATGATTTTCGCTTCCCACTCTGCGTCGCCTTCCAGCGCTTTCAGAGCAGAACCACGAACGATTGGGGTATCGTCACCTGGGAAATCGTACTGAGACAGCAGTTCACGAACTTCCATCTCTACCAGTTCCAGCAGCTCTTCGTCATCAACCATGTCGCATTTGTTCAGGAACACGATGATGTAAGGAACGCCTACCTGACGACCCAGCAGGATGTGCTCACGAGTCTGAGGCATTGGGCCGTCAGTCGCAGCAACAACCAGGATCGCGCCGTCCATCTGCGCAGCACCGGTGATCATGTTTTTAACATAGTCGGCGTGGCCTGGGCAGTCTACGTGTGCGTAGTGGCGAGTCGGGGTGTCGTACTCAACGTGAGAGGTGTTGATGGTGATACCACGAGCTTTTTCTTCTGGTGCGTTATCGATCTGGTCGAATGCACGAGCAGAACCACCGTAGGTTTTTGCCAGAACGGTAGTGATTGCAGC